>NZ_JBJGZZ010000007.1:0-184569 GCF_054050775.1 Blastococcus sp. SYSU DS0533
CCCCGACGGGCAACTGGTCGTCCGCACCCCCTCAGGCGTCTCCCGCACCACCCGCCCACCCGGCTGGTGCCACGACCCCGAACCCGACCCACCCTGGCTCGACGAGCAAGCCCCACCCGACCCGCTGAGCCACTGAGCTGCTGCGCCGCTGCGCCGCCGGAACCACCGCGACCGGATGCGTTCCCAAGCAGCGCGACGGCGAGGACAGTGGACGGCGCAGCCGCGTCGCCCGGGCCCCGCCCGCTCGCCAGAGGAGCCGTCGCATGTACGCGCGTTCCACCACCATCGCCGGCATCCCCGAGCAGGTCGAGCGGGGCATCGTCTACATCCGGACCCGCGTCCTCCCCGCGGTCATGGGCATGGACGGCTTCATCGGTCTCTCCATGCTCGCCGACCGGAACTCCGGTCGGTGCATCGTCACCAGCGCCTGGGAGGACACCACCGCGCTGCACCGCAGCGCCCCCCAGGTGAAGGCCATGCGGGCCCGCGCCAGCGACATCCTCGGCGGCCCGGCGGTGGTGGACGAGTGGTCGATCGCCGTCCTGCACCGCAAGCACCCCGCGCCCGAGAACGCCTGCGCCCGCGTCACCTGGACCCAGGGCGACCCGGAGCGGCTCGACCGGATGACCGATGCCTTCGGCGTGAGCATGGTCCCGCGGCTCGAGGAGCTCCCGGGTTTCTGCTCGGTCAGCGTCCTCGTCGACCCGGCGAGCGGCCGCGCCACCACCGCCGTCACCTACGACTCCCGCGACGAGATGCAGGCCGCGCTCGACCGCGCCACCGGCCTCCGCGAAGAGTTCACCGCCCAGACGGGCGCCGAGGTGGTCGGGGTCGCCACCTTCGACCTCGTCGTGGCCGAGCTGCGGGTCCCCGAGACGGTCTGATCCGCGACGGTCAGCCCGGCCCCAGGGGCCGCACCGGCGCCGTCACCGACCGGGAACCGCCCGGCCACGTCGGGAGCAGCAGCATCTTCACCCCCGCGCCCCCGGTGACGACGACGTGCACGTCGGACGGTGACGCCGCCACGCGCAGCTCCTCCTCAGCCGAGTACTGCGGCAGCCCCGCACGGAAAGCCAGCGCCGGCGCCGACCCCTGCAGCAGCGCGCTGCCCTGCTCGAAGAGGAACTCCGCCATCCACTCGTACCCCCACCCGTGCACCGCCAGCAGCTCGGCCGGCTCCGGCGGCAGCAGCAGGAACTGCTCCCCCAGCGCGGCACGCCGCGGATCACCCGACGCCAGCGCGACCCCCGCCATCGCCGCCGCAGCCGGCCCCAGCACCGACGGCGGCTCCCGGTAACCTTCCCCGGGCAGCGCCTCCACCACGCTCCCGACGCCGATGACCGTCACCGCGTCGACATCCACCCCGAGCCCCCGGCGCTGCGCCAGCGACGGCAGCGGGCGCGCCGCCTCCGCGGTGCAGCAGGTGTACTTCGCCGGCTGCCCGATCGTCGCCATGTCGGTCAGCCCGGCCGTCGCTCCCCCGATGCCCGCCAGCGCCATCGACACCGCCCGCCCGATGCAGGCGTTCGCCCGGTTCCCGGTCCCCAGCCCGCCGGCACCCGACGTCATGCCCAGCCGCCTCGCCACCGGGCCGTGCACGAGCACCGCGACCGCCGGCGCACCCGTCGTCGTCGACAGCCCCAGCAGGTTGAACGGCTCCTCCAGGGCCGCCCGGCAGGCGGCGACCACCACCGGCAGCTCCCCGGGCCGGCACCCCGCGAGCACGGCGTACCAGGCCACCGACCGCACGGTCAGCGGGCCGAACAGCGGCGGCACGAGCCCGAGCTCCTCGTCGGGCGCCGTGACGCCGCCCAGCATCGCCCCGAGCCCGGCCGCGGTCGGCGGCACGACCGGCAGCCCGTCCCCGTGCCCCGCGGCCAGCAGGTCGGCCAGGACCGCACCCGGATCGGCATCGGCCTCGACCAACGGCAGCCCGCCCGGGTTCACGGTAGGTCCGGGGTCGGGAGATCCGGGTTCACGGGCGGACCGGCACCGCGCGCGTCACCGCCGCCGTCGCGCCGAACGAGGGGATCCACGCCGAGTGCTTCCCGGCCCCGCCCGCGACCAGGATGTGCAGCATGTCGGGGCCCGTGCTGACCGTGTAGAACTCCCCGTCCGGCTTCACGCCCCAGTCCTCGAACTGGCGCCGGTTCTCCTCCGACACCTTCGACACCGGCACCCGCGCCTGCTCCCACAACCGCTCGCGCAGCGACTCCGCGGTCCACCCGTCGCGGTGCAGCGTCGCGGCGTGCTCCGGGCCGAGCACCAGGAAGTGGGGCCCTTTCACGTACAGGTTGTTCGATCCCGTCTGCGCCATCGTGCCGGCGATCGTCATCAGCAGCCCCTCCCCGGTCGCGCTCCCGTGGTCGTTGATGTTGTGAGGCCCCTCGCACGCCGCCACCGTCACCGTCGACTCCCCCGGCGCGAACCCGCGCCGCACCGAGAACGGCTCGAACGGGCTCTCCTCCTCGTTTTCCCCGAAGCACCACGTGTACTTCGCCGGCCCACCCTGGGTCGACCGGTCCATCGAACCGGGTCGCGCACCGCCGACGTGCGTCGTCAGCAGCTGCACCGCCCGGCCGATCACCGCGTTGGCCCGGGTGCCCTGCCCGAAGCAGTTGGTGCCGCAGTTGACGCCCAGCGACCTCCGCACCGGCCCGTTCACGATCACCAGGGGCGCGCACGGGTGGGTCGTGGCCAGCACGCCGTGCAGGTTGTACTCGGGCGCCAGCAGCGCCCGCACCGCGGCGAGCACCACCGGCAGGTCGGCCGGCCGGCACCCGGCCATGACGGCGTTGGCCGCGAAGCTCTCCCGCGTCGGTACCAGCCCGGACGGCGGCACCGGCCCGAGTTCCAGCTCGATCCCGTCGAGCGCCTCGAGCGCCGCCGCCACCCGCTCCGGTGTCGGCGGCACCGTCGGCAGCCCGTCGCCCCAGCCGCGCTCCTCCGCGACCTCGTGCCAGCGCTCCTCGGTCACCCCGGGGAGCTCGACGACCTGCGTCTCGCTCACTGCCCCTCCCGCGCGGCGTCGGCCAGGGGCAGCAGCGCACCGGCCGCGACCTCGATCCGCTCCGCGAGCTCCTGCTCGTTCAGCCCACCCACCGGGTGCGGCACCACGATCACCCGAGGCGTCACCCGCCGGGCCTTCGCCTGCGCCTCGACCAGCGGCAGGAACGTCGAGGTCACCAGCAGCGGTGCCACGACGCCACGCTTCTCCAGTTCCACCGAGTCGTGGAGACTCCACGACGAGCACGAGCCCTAATCACCGACCGCCACCAGCACCACCTTGTAGCGCTGCGCCAGCCAGTCGATCACGTCCTTGTCGGCCGCCGCCGAGGCGTTGGGCTTGCTGGCGAACCCCAGCTCCGGCAGCGCCCAGTGCTCCTGCAGCCGGCCGCCCACCCCGCGCAGCAGCTCGGTCGCGTTCGGCTTGGAGTTGGAGAACAGCGCCACCTCGGTCCAGTCCGCGCTGCCGCCCACCGCCACCGCACCTTCGGCCTCGGCCGCCGGCACGCCGTAGGTCGGGTCGACGACGCGCAGCCCGCGCCCGGCCGCCGGCCCCTCCGGCGGCGAACCCGCCGCGGCCCGGAGTGCCGCGACCGCCGCCTCCCCTGCCGCCGCGCCGTCGTCGACCGCGGCCGCCACCGACTGCACCGCACCCGACCGCGCGTCCCCGGCCACCAGCACCACCGTCCCGGCGGTGGCGCGCACCCCGTCGGCCGGCAGCCGGCCCGCGGCGTCGGCGGGCACCTCCTCGACCAGCCCGCCCGGCCCCCGGCGTCCCACGTACGGGAAGAGCCCGTCCACGGCGAACTCCCGTGATCCACCGGGCGTCGCGACGACGACGCCCGCGAGCACGCCCTCGCCCCGCAGCGCGGTCACCCGCACCCCGGTCAGCACCTCCACCCGCTCCGCGGCGGCCAGCCGGCGGGCTCGCCCGGCGTCCCACCGCGGCTCGCCCGGCACCAGGAGGATGACCGCGGACGCCACCTCCGCGACCTCCAACGCCTCCTCGGCCGTCCACTCGTCGTCGCCCACCACCGCCACCGCGCGGCCGCGGAACAGCGGGCCGTCGCACCCGGCGCAGGTGGAGATCCCGCGGCCGACGAGCTGCTCCTCGCCGGGCAGGCCCAGCCGCCCCGGCCCCAGCCCGGTCGCGACGACGACCGCCCCCGCGGTCACCGCGCCCTCGCTCGTCTCCAGCCGCGCCGGCGTGCCGGGCCGCACCCGCGTCACCTCGGCGAACGCCATCGTCACCCCGGCCGCCTCGGCCTCAGCGACCAGTCGCGACAGCACCGCCGCCGACTCCACGACCTCCCCCGGTCGCGGGTGGTCGTGCACGGAGGTGAGGTTGACCAGCTGCCCGCCCGGGGCCATCCGGTCGTAGGCCACCACCCGCAGCCCGGCCCCGGCAGCCACCCGCGCCGCGGTCAGCCCCGCGGCACCGGCGCCGACGACGGCGACGTCCCAGTCGGTGCTCATGCGCTCACCAGCCCCGTCGAGATCGTCGGCCAGAGCTCGTCGGCACCGGCGTCGGCCAGCCGCCGCCCGAGCTCCCGGCCCCACGACCGCTCGCTGCCGAACTCGTCCCGCCACGACCACAGCCGGCGGCTGAGCTGGCCGAGCTCGTACTCCTTCGTCATGCCGATCGCGCCGTGCGCCTGGTGCGCGGCGCGGGCCGCCACGGTCGCCGCCTCGCCGGTCACCACCGCGGCCGCGGCGACGTCGGAGAAGACCGGGTCCGGCCGCGCGTTGCGGGCCGCCACCTCGACGGCCATGCGTGCCAGCTCCGCCTCCTCGGCGATCGTCACCAGGTGCGCCTGCACCGCCTGGAAGCGGGCCACCGGCCGGCCGAACTGCTGCCGCTCGCCGGTGTACCGGACGGTCAGCTCGCCCACCCGCTGCAGCGCCCCCGAGATCAGCGCCGCCCGGGCGAGCGCCCCGCGCAGCCGCAGCGCGTCGGGATCGACCCCGGCCGGCGCCGGTGCGACCGCCTCGTCGGCCAGCGGTGCGTCGTCCCAGGTGAGGGTGTCCCGGGGTTCCGCGGCCAGGTTGCGGCCGGGCTCCACCTGCGCGGCCGCCGTCGGCGCGGACACCACGTGCCGCTCCCCGCCGACCGACGCCAAGAGCACGACCCGGGTGCTCCGGCCGCCCCAGGGCACCCGCTGCACCCGCGCGGTCAGCCGCCACCGCCCCGGCCCGCCGGAGAGCTCGACCACGTCACCGGGTCGGCCGACCGCCACCGACGCCGGCCCCTCCGGCAGCTCCAGCCCGGCGGCCGCCAGCGCCCAGCCGGCCAGCAGCCCGCTCTCGCCCAGCGGCACCGGCGCGGCGAACCGGCCGGCCACGGCCAGCAGCGCGCACGCGTCGGCGACGTCGCCGCCCGGGCCGCCGGCCTCCTCCGGCACCGACACGTAGGGGAAGCCCGCCTCGTCCAGCGCCGACCACAGCCGGTCGCTCCAGCCGCTCGTCTCGGCCGCGACCACGTCGTCGGGGGTGCACAGGTCGCGCATCAGCCCCGCGGCCACCTCGGTCAGCATCGTGCTGTGCTCGCTCATGCCAGCCCCTTCGCGGCCACGGACCGCAGGATCTCGGTGGTACCCCCGCGCAGCGTGTACGACGGCGAGGTCAGCACGGCCTCGGCCAGCAGCCGCTGGAACAGCGTGCCCGTCCCCTGGTCGACCTCGGTCTCGGCGGCGCCCCGCAGCGCCTCGACCAGGTCCTGCTCGAACCGGGTGCCGACCTCCTTGACCAGAGCCGCCTCGACCACCGGCACCTGCCCGGCGTCCAGCGCGCGGGCCACCGAGAGCGACAGCCCCCGGATCGCCCACGCCCGCGCGGCCAGCCGCCCGATCACCACCGCCTCGTCGTCGGCGACCGCCTTTCCGGCCCCCTCGCGCACGAACTCCCGCAGCACCGGGAACGTCGACAGCCACCGGTCGGGTCCGCTGCGCTCGTAGGCCAGCTCGCTGGTCACCTGCTGCCAGCCCGAGCCGATCTCACCCAGGACCATGTCGTCGGCGACGAAGACGTCCTCGAGGGCGACCTCGTTGAAGTGGTGCGACCCGTCGAGGTACGGGATCGGCGAGACGGTCACGCCGTCGGCCCGCAGGTCGACGATCAGCTGCGACAACCCGGCGTGCTTGCGCCCCTCCTCCATGGGGGAGGTCCGGCACAGCACGGCGAAGTAGTGGTTGCGGTGCGCCTCGCTGGTCCACACCTTGGTGCCGGTGACCCGCCAGCCGCCGTCCACCCGGGTGGCGCGGGTGCGCACCGAGGCGAGGTCGGAGCCGGAGTCGGGCTCGCTCATCCCGAGCGAGAAGTAGATCTCCCCCGCCGCGATCCCCGGCAGGAAGCGGCGGCGCTGCTCCTCGGTGCCGAAGTGCAGCAGCGTCGGGCCGGTCTGGCGGTCGGCCACGAAGTGCGCCCCGATCGGGGCGCCGGCGGCGAGCAGCTCCTCGGCGACGACGAAGCGCTCCACCGCGCTGCGGCCGTGCCCGCCGTACTCGGGCGGGATCGCCATGCCCACCCACCCGCGGGCGGCGAGCTTGCGGGAGAAGCCGGGGTCGTAGCGGCCGGCGAAGCCGAGCGCCGGCCGGTGGTCGGCGGGCAGCTCCGCGGCCAGGAAGTCGCGCACCTCGGCGCGCAACGACTCCTCGGCGGGGGTGAGGGTGGTGGCACCGAACTGCATGGCCGGTCTCCTCCGGTCGGGGGTGCCCGCCGGGCCGCCGAGGTGCGGCGGCCCGGCAGGGTGTGCTCAGGCGGTCTCGCGCCGCCGCTGGGACCACATCTGCGTGGCCCGCTCGAAGTGCAGCGCGGCCTCCCAGCCGATCCCGGGCGGGCCGGACTCGGTGCGGAACGAGCGCGCCGCCTCGCGGGCGAGCTCCGGGTCCTTGGCGGCCCGGCCGGCGAGCTCCATCGCCAGGTCCTCGACCTGCTCGTCGGGCACCGCCTTCCACGCCATGCCGATCTCCGCGGCGCGGACCCCGTCGATCTCCTCGCTGAACAGACCCATGGCGGCGGTCGCCTCGCGGCCCGCGGTGCGGGAGCTGATGGTGAAGTAGCCACCGCCCGGGTGCAGGCCGATGCGCAGGAAGCCGGCCAGCAGCCGCGCGGTCTCCGACACGATCCGCAGGTCGGTGGAGAGGGCGAGGTTGATGCCGGCGCCCACGGCGGCACCGCGGACGGCGGCGATCGTCGGCACCTGCAGCAGGCCGACCCGGCGGAACGCCTGGTAGACCGCGCCCAGCTCCTTGTAGGTCTTGTCCTCGGCCTGGTCGGAGCCAGGCGTCCAGCGGCGGCGGTCGGCGCCCGAGCAGAACACGCCGTCCTTGCCGCGCACGACCGCGGCACCGATGGCGGGGTCGCGGTCCACCTCGTCGCACAGCTCCGACAGCTGCATGCCCATCTCGGGCGTCAGGCCGTTCTTCACCTCGACGTTGTCGACGGTGAGGACGGCGACGCCGCCCTGCTTCTCCAGGTGTACCTGTCCCACGCGGGAGTCCTGCCTCTCTGTGTGAGTGGTGCTATTCGCCGAGCGGGGCGCGGTGGCCGGTGGTGCGCACCAGCACGTCGACGGCGGTGGCCCCGCCGCCCTGCGCCCCGACGATCAGGGGGTTGACCTCGAACTCGGCCAGCCTGTCACCCCCGGCCACCGCAGCCTGCGACAGGCGCACCACCGCCTCGACGGCGGCGGCTACGTCGGCCGGTGGCGCACCGCGGAAGCCGGCGAGCAGCGGCCAGGCGCGCAGGCTGCGCAGCATCGACCAGGCCCGCTCGGGGGTCACCGGCGCCAGGCCGGAGGCGATGTCGCGGTACAGCTCGGTGGTGATCCCGCCGAGCCCCACGGTGACCACCGGGGGGAAGCCGTCGCGGCCGGCCGTCGCGGCGAGGATCAGCTCGGTGCCGGACGGGATGAGCTCCTGCACCTGCACCCCCTCGACGTCCGGGACGTGGTGCCGGCGGGCCGCCTCGACCAGCTCGGTGAAGACGGCGGCGGCCTCCTCGGCGGGGACGCCGACCCGTACGCCGCCGACCTCGCTCTTGTGCGCCAGGTCGCCGGCGGCCAGCTTGAGCACGCCCGGACCGGGCAGCGCGGCGACGGCCTCGCGGGCCGCCTCGGGCGTGGTCACCAGCGTGGCGGCGGGCTGCGCGATGCCGATGGATCGCAGCAGCTCCGGCCCGTCGACGACGTCGGCGTCCAGCAGCTCGCGGACCCGGGCGGCCGGCACCTCGGGGGCAGGCGGCAGCGCAGGGGCCGCCCCCCGGTGCGCCGGGGGCGCCATGCGCGCGGCGGCGCGGACGACCCCGCCGACCGAGCCGAAGACCGGGATGCCCGCGTCGCGGAGCACCCGCCGGCCCTCGGTGGTGAGCTCCTGGCCGGCGATCCAGCCGACGAGCAGCGGCACCGGCAGCTTGGCGGCGGTGAGCACGAGGTCCTCCGCCAGCCGGGCGCCGGCGTCGCCCACGACCATCGTCACGAACACCGCGATGGCGTCCACCGACGGGTCGTCGGCGACGATCCGGCAGACGTCGCCGAAGGCGTGCGCCCCCCGGTTGAACAGCTGCGCGGTGACGTCGACCGGGTTGGCCAGCGCGCCGAACGCCGGGATCAGCGGGCGCAGCCGGTCCTGGGTGTCGGCGGAGAGCTCGGGCATCTCGAGGCCGACGTCCTCGCACTGGTCGGCCGCGAGGCTCCCGGCACCGCCCGAGGTGGTGACGACGGCGATCCGCCGCCCTTCCGACCGCTTGCCGGTGGACAGCAGCGCCGCCACCGAGAGCAGCTCGTCGATGTCGTGGACGAGCACCACGCCGTGCTCCTCGGAGGTGAGCACGAACGCGACGTCGTCCCCCAGCATGGAGCCGGTGTGGCTGGCCACCGCCCGGCGCCCGGCGCTGGAGCGGCCGGACCGGAGCACCACCAGGTGCCGGCCGGTCTCGCGGGCCCGGCGGGCGAGCGCGGCGTAGGCCTCGCCGTCGTCGGTGGCCTCCACGTAGAGCATGAGGACCCGGATGGCCGGGTCCTCCAGCAGCTCCCGGGAGACCTCCAGCAGGTCCAGGTCGGCCTGGTTGCCGGTGCTCGCCCAGAACGACAGCCCCAGCCCCATGTCGGTGGCGAGGTCGAGCACCGAGCCGCCCACGGCACCGCTCTGCCCGACGTAGGCCACGCCGCTGTCGGAGGTGAGCGGCCGGTCGGCCGCCGCGGTGAAGGTGGCCACCACGCCGGTCGGCGCGTAGAGGAACCCCTGGCAGTTGGGGCCCAGCACCCGCACGCCGGTCTCCCGCGCCACCTCCGCGAGCCGCTGCTGCAGGGCCAGCCCCTCCGGGCCCACCTCCGCGAAGCCGGACGCGTAGACGACGGCGGCCGAGGCACCGACCGCGGCCGCCTGCCGGATCGCGTCCTCCACCCGGTCGGCGGCGACCAGCACGAGCACCAGGTCCACCGGCCCCGGGACGTCGGCGAGCGTCGGGTAGCACTTCTGCCCGACCAGCTCCTCGTAGTTGGGGTTCACCGGGTACAGCGCGCCGGTGTACCCGTGCTCGACCAGGTACCGCAGCGGCCGGGACATGAGGTTCTCGGTGCGGCCGGAGATGCCGAGCAGGGCGATCCCCCGCGGCCGCAGCAGGGCGCCGAACCCACCGGGGCGGGCGTCGGTCGACGAACCGGTCAACGGGATCCGCCTTTCGGGCGGGCGACGGGGTGGGCGCGACCAGCTAAGTTGACACCGACGTCAGTGTCAACAGTGCCCCGAGCGCTCCGGGAAGGAGGCCCCTGGTGCAGCTCCCTGGTCCCGCCGGCCGGCCGGGCACGGCCGCCGAGGCGCCCGCCGCACCGGTCACCGAGCGCGGCCGGGCCATGCGGCTGCGGCTGCTCGACGCGGCCCGGCAGGTCTTCGAGCGGGACGGCTTCCTCGACGCCCGCGTCACCGACATCTCCGCGGCGGCCGGCGTCGCGCACGGCAGCTTCTACACGTACTTCCGCTCCAAGACCGACGTCTTCCGGGCGCTGGTCGCCGCCACGATGGACGACCTCTACGCCTCCCTGGGCAGCGGGGCGGAAGCCGGCAGCGGGGCGGCCGACGGCGGCGCCCGCGACCGCCCCGCGGACCCGGTCGCCGCGATCGAGCGGGCCAACCGCCGGTTCGTCGCGATGTACCGGGAGAACACCGCGCTGATGGCGCTGTTCGAGCAGGTGACCACCTTCGATCCCGAGGTGCGCGCCGTCCGGCAGGGGGCCCGCGAGCGCATGGTCGGCCGGGTCCGGCACAGCATCGAGCGGTACCAGGCCGACGGGCTGGTCGCCGCCGACCTGGACGCCGAGTACAGCGCCCACGCGCTCGTCGCCATGGTGAACGGCCTGGTGCACTACTGGCTGGTGCTCGGCGGCGACTTCCAGCAGGAACGCCTGGTCGAGGCGCTCACCCGGCTGTGGGCGCAGTCCCTGGGGCTCCCCGCCCCCCGCTGAGCGGCCGGCTCGACCGGCGGCGGGTTCCGGCAGCCCGGGCGACCACGGGGAGGGCGACCGCGTCGGGGCCCGGATCGCGGTCGGCCCCGGGTCGAGCCTCGGGCGGGGAGGTCCACCCGGCGATCACCCCGCTGCGGACCTCAGCCGGCGATGCGGGTGGTCAGCGTGCCGATGCCCTCGATGGTCACCTCGATCTGGTCCCCGCGCTGCAGCGACCCGACCCCGGCCGGCGTGCCGGTCAGGACCACGTCGCCGGGCAGCAGCGTCATCGCCTGGCTCACCCAGGAGACGCACTCGGCGACGTCGCGCAGCATGTCCGCGGTCGTCCCGTCCTGCCGCACCTCGCCGTTGACGGTGGACCGGAGCGCCAGCGCGGAGGGGTCGACGTCCGTCTCCACCCACGGCCCCAGCGGGCAGGCCCCGTCGAAGCCCTTGCCGCGGGTCCACTGCCCCTCGCGTTTCTGCACGTCGCGCATCGTGAGGTCGTTGGCCACGGTGTAGCCGAACACCACGCCGGTGACCTCCTCCGCCGTGACCGCCTTGCAGCGCCGGCCGATGACGACCGCGAGCTCGCCCTCGTAGTGCAGGTCGGAGGTGAGCGCCGGGTACTCGACCTCGGCGTCCGGGCCGACGACCGAGGTGGACGGCTTGAGGAACACGATCGGCACCTCGGGCACCTCGTTGCCGAGCTCCTTGGCGTGCTCGGCGTAGTTCCGCCCGAACGCGACGACCTTGCTCGGCTCGACCGGCGCGAGCAGCCGCGCCCCGGCGAGCGGCAGCTGCTCACCGGTGCGGCGCAGGCCGTCGTAGGGCAGCCCCTCGAGGACGTGCAGGACGGCGTCGTCGCCGTCGCCCTCCACGACGGCGTAGGCGGGGTCGCCATCGGTGGCCTGGTAGCGGGCGATGCGCATCAGATTGCCTTGACCAGGCCGCCGTCGACGAGCAGGTTCTGCCCGGTCAGGTAGGTGTTCGCGCCGGAGACGAGGAAGGCCGCCACCCGGCCGAACTCCTCGGCCTCCCCGTAGCGGCCCAGCGGGATCGCCTTCTCCGACTGCGCCCGCACCTCCTCGATCGAGAGGCCGGTCTTCTCCGCCCGGTTGGCGTCCAGGGCGGCGACCCGGTCGGTGGCGATGCGGCCGGGGCCGACGGTGTTGACCAGGACCCCCTCGCGGGCGAACTCGATGGCCAGCGACTTGGCCAGGCCGACCACGGCGACCCGGTAGGTGTTGGACAGCAGCAGGTTCTCGATCGGCTGCTTGACCGACGACGACGTGACGACGGCGATGCGCCCCCAGCTCTGCTCCCGCATGTGCGGCAGCACGCCCCTGATCAGCCGCACCGTGCTCATCAGGTTGAGGTCGTGCGCCTGGTACCACTTCGCGTCGTCGACAGCGTCGAACCCGCCGGGCGGGGGGCCGCCGGCGTTGGCGACGAGGACGTCCACGCCCCCGAGGCGGCGCCGGGCCTCCTCCAGCAGCCGCTCGACGTCGGCGGCGTCCGAGACGTCGGCCGGGCAGTGCTCGACCTGCGCCCCGGTGGCCTCGGCGATCTCGGCCGCCGTCTTCGCCAGCTGCTCCTCACCGCGGCTGGAGATCATCACCCGCGCGCCCTCGGCGGCCAGCTGGGTGGCGGTCGCCCGCCCGAGCCCCTTGCTGGCCGCGGTCACGAGCGCGGTCCTACCGGTCAGCTGCAGATCCATCGGTCACTCCACGGGGTTCGAGAGGTCACGGAAGCCGGCGATCGAGCAACCGGCGGTGTCGCCGGGCCGGATGTGCACGGCACCGGGGGTGCCGGTCGAGATGATGTCGCCGGGCAGGAGGGTCATCACCCGCGAGTGGAAGGCCACCAGCCACCACGGCCGGAAGGTCATGTTGGAGACGACGTTGCGCCGGTGCACCTCGCCGTTGTGGACGGTCGCGACCTCGAGCGCGTCGACGTCGGGCACCTCGTCGACGGTGACCAGCTCCGGACCGAAGCTGAAGAACGTGTCGAAGCTCTTCGACCGGGTCAGGTACCGCGGGTTCTTCTCGAGGATGTCCTCGGCGGTCATGTCCACGATCGTGGTGAACCCCGCGACGACGCCCGGCGCGTCGGCCTCGTCGACGTCCTTGCACTCCCGGCCGATGACGACGCCGAGCTCGCCCTCGGCCGTGGTCCGCTGCGACTGCGGCGGGATCCGGATCGCGTCGCCCGGGCCGATGATCGCGGTGTCGGGCTTGAGGAAGCTCGCCGGCTCCGTCGACGGAGCCTTCTCGGACAGGTCTGCGGCGTGCTCGACGTAGTTCAGCCCGATGCCCCAGATCTTGCGGGGCCGCCGGTAGAGCGGCGCGTAGGCGAGCTGGTCCTGCGGGATGGTGAGCTCGTCGAGCACGCCGGCCGGGGCACCGCCCACCCACTCCCGCAGCGGCTCCACCTGGCCCTGCTCCAGGAGCTCCTGCACCGTGCCTGGCCAGGTGGTGCCCAGGGCCTCGTTCACGGCGGTGAGGAGCACGGCACCGGAGGGCCGGACGAGCGCCGCCGGCTCGGCGCCGTCGATGCGCAGGGAGGTCAGTCGCACTGGGGGATCCCGTCTTTCGGGGTGGCCGCCGGTCAGAGACCGACGGCCGCGATCAGGTCGTCGAGCTCGGCGAGGGTGACGTCGTCGACCGGCGGGGCCGGGAAGCGGGCGTGCGGCGAGCTGATCGCCCCCCGCCGGGCGAACACCTGCTTGCGGATCGTCACCCCGCCGACGCCCAGCTGGGCCTCGTAGCGGATCAGCGGCAGGTGCCGGAAGAAGTAGGCCTGGGCCTCCGCGCGCTCGCCGGCGACGAACTTCTCGTAGGTGCCCACCAGGACCTGCGGGAAGCCGAACCCGGTCATGATCCCGTCGGCGCCGCGCAGCAGCTCCTCGTACAGGTAGACCCCGCCGAGGCCACCGAAGATGCCCACCGGCGAGGTGACCGCCTTCCGCACCGCGGTGATCTTCGGCAGCGTCGGCGTCTCCTCGAGCTTGAGGTAGCGGCACCCCTCGATCTCCTCGAGCAGCCGCACCAGGAAGGGGGCCGGCATGGTGACCCCGGTGTTCACCGGCTCGTCCTGCACCACCACCGGCACCGACACCGCCTCGGCCACCCGGCGGAAGTGCTCGAAGACCAGGTCCAGGTTCCTGGTGTTGTCCGGGGGCGCGAGCATGACCGCCGCGGCGCCGGCGTCCTCGGCCCGGCGCGCGTAGTCCAGCGCCATGTGCGTCGCGCGGGCCGACACCCCGGCCACCACGGGCACCCGCCCGGCGGTCGCGCCGACGTAGCGCCGGAGCACCCGCTCCCGCTCCTCGTCCAGGAGCTTGGCGGCCTCCCCCATGATCCCGAGGATCGTCAGGCCGTGGGCCCCGGCGCCGAGGTAGTCCTCGACGAGGGAGTCGATGCTCCCCTCGTCCACCGCGCCGTCGTCGGTGAACGGGGTGAGGGTGATCGGCAGGACCCCGCGCAGCGAGGTCACCGCCGAGCACCCCGCGCGGACGCGCCCTGCGACGGGCTGCAACACTCGGTGATCGACATCACAAGGTCACCGTAACGGTTCCTCGGGCGATGCTCAGGGCGGGTCCCACCGAAGTGGGCCCAGATCGGAGGATCCATGTCTTCGGCTCGCTTCGCCGTCGTCGGCGGCGGCATCATCGGGGCGGCCGTGGCCCGGCGGCTGCTCCAGCTGCGGCCCGACGCCCAGGTCACCCTCCTGGAGAAGGAGGACCGCCTCGCGGCCCACCAGACCGGGCGCAACAGCGGCGTGGTGCACGCGGGCCTGTACTACGAGCCGGGCTCGCTCAAGGCCGTCCTCTGCCGCCGCGGCGTGGCGCTGCTCAAGGAGTTCTGCGCCGAGCACGGCCTGGGTTACGACGAGATCGGCAAGGTCCTGGTCGCCCTCGACGACACCGAGCAGCACCGGCTCGGCGCGATCGCCGAGCGGGCCCGCGCCAACGGGGTCCCCGGCATCCGCATCATCGGCCGGGACGAGCTCGCCGAGCTCGAGCCGCACGTCACCGGCGTCGGCGCCCTGCACTCCCCCAGCACGGCGATCGTCGACTACGCGGGCATCACCCGGCAGCTGGCGGCCGACGCCCAGGCCCGCGGGGCCACCATCCGCACCGGCTTCGCCGTCACCGACCTGCGGCACACCACCGGCGGGCCGGGCGAGGAGGTCGTCGTCCGCGGGGGCACGGGCGAGGAGGTCGTCGCCGACCACGTGGTCCTCTGCGCCGGGCTGCAGGTCGACCGGCTGGCGCAGCAGGCCGGCGACGTGGCGGCGCCGCGCATCGTGCCCTTCCGCGGGGAGTACTTCGCGCTCGTCCCCGGGAAGCGGGAGCTGGTCAACGGCCTCGTCTACCCGGTGCCCGACCCGCGGTACCCGTTCCTCGGGGTCCACCTGACCCCGCGGTTCGACGGCGAGGTGCTGGTCGGCCCGAACGCCGTCCTGGCGCTGGCCCGCGAGGGCTACCGCCGCCGCGACGTCGACCTCCGCGAGCTGGCCGAGACCGCCCGGTACGCCGGGTTCCGCCGGTTCGCCCGGCAGCACTGGCGCACCGGCGTCGCGGAGATGTACGGGTCGCTGAGCAAGCGGGCCTTCACCCGGGCCGCCCAGCGCTACGTGCCCGATCTGACCGTCGCCGACCTGGTGCCCGCCGACGCCGGGATCCGCGCCCAGGCCCTCGAGACCGACGGCAGCCTCGTCGACGACTTCCGCATCACCCGCACCGGCGCGGTGGTCGCCGTGCGCAACGCGCCCTCGCCGGCGGCGACCTCGTCCCTGGCCATCGCCGAGCACATCGTCGACGACCTGCTCGACCGCCGCTCCGGCGCGTGAGCGCGGCCCGGTGGGCGTGACCTCGGCGCGCCGGCGGCGGGACCGCGGCCCGGCGAGCTCGGCCGCGGCCGCGGCCGCCGCGGTGACCGTGACGACGGTGGGCGTGCTGCCCATCTACATGGTCGGCGTGCTGTGGGTGCAGATCCGGGAGGAACTGGGGTTCGGGCCCTCCCTCCTCGGCGTCCTGGTCGCCTGCTTCTTCCTCGTGTCGGCGGTCTCGGCGCTCACCGCCGGCGTCGTGGTGCGCCGCTTCGGCACCTCGCCGGTGGTGCGGCTCTCCGCCCTCGTGGGCGGCCTGTCGATGCTGGCCGTCGCCCTGGCCGCGCAGCACACCGCCGTGCTGGTCGGCGCGCTGGTCGTCGCGGGCTGGGGCAACGGCATCGGCCAACCGGCGAGCAACGACCTGATCGCCCGGGCGGTGACCCCGGGCCGCCACGGGCTGGCCTACGGCACCAAGCAGGCGGCGATCCCGCTGTCGACCATGCTCGCCGGGGTCGCCGTCCCGCTCGTCGCCATCCCGCTGGGCTGGCGCACCGCCTTCGTGATCGGCAGCGTGCTGGCCGTGCTGGTGCTGCTCGGCGTCCCCGGGGGCGCGCGGCTGCCGGCCCGCGACGCCGCCCAGACCTCGGAGGCGGCCGGCCCGTTCCACCGGGCCGCCCTGGTCGTGCTCGCCGTCGGGCTCATGCTGGGCGCGGCCACGGGCAACGCGCTCGGCTCCTTCTTCGTCGCCACCGCCGTCGACTCCGGCATCGCCCCGGCGACCGCGGGTGTGCTCGCCGCGGTGGCCAGCGGCGTCGGCGCGGCGGCGCGGGTGGCGTTCGGCTGGCTGGCCGACCGGGTGCGCACCCGGTGGCTGCTGGTCGTCGCCGCGCAGATGTCGATCGGCGGGCTCGCCTACGCCCTGCTCGGCACCGGCGTCGAGGTCCTGGTGGCCGCGGGCGCCGTGATCGGCTACTGCACCGGCTGGGCCTGGGCGGGGCTCTCCACCTACTCGGTGGCCCGCATGCACCCGGGCATGGCCGCCCGCGCCACCTCCATCACCCAGGGCGGGATGGGCGCCGGGGCGGCGCTCGGGCCGCTGGCGTTCGGCGTCGTCGTCGCCTCGACCTCCTACGCGGTCGCCTGGTACGCCACCGCCGCCCTCTCGGCGGTGGCGGGCGCGGTGGTCGTGCAGGGCCGCCGCATGCTGCTGCGGGACCGGCCGGAGCTCGTGGCGGCCCAGCGGCTGCGCCGGCAGGCCCGCCACGGCTGAGCCGGTTCACCCAGGCGGGTCGGTGGGCAGACGCGACAGGACGTCGAGGGCATCGGCCAGCGACCCCGGCACCTCGCCGGGTTCGTGGCCGGCCGCCGCCAGGCCGCGCGCGGTCAGCTCGTGGCGGGCCAGCAGCCCGCCGGAGAGCAGCGGCGGCACCCCTGTCCCGGCGACGGTGTCCCGGGCCATCCGCACCTCGACCTGGCGCCGCCCGGCGTGCCCGACGTGGGTGGTCACCAGCATCGTGGCGAAGTCGCGGGTCGGGTAGCGGTCCAGCGTCTCCTCGACCATGGCGATCAGCGGCTCGACGACGCCGAGCTCCCGGGCGGCCAGCAGCGCCTCCACCCAGAGCCCCTCCATGCCCTTGACGACGACGCTGCGCAGCATCTTCAGCGCCGCGGCCGCCCCGACCTCGCCGCCGACGACGCCGGCCTGCAGCCCCACCCCGCGCAGCAGCTCCGCCGCCCGCGCCGCCTGCGGGCCGGCCAGCGAGATGGGGATCGCCGCGCCGTCGAGCCGGATGCCGCCGCCGGTCATCACGCCGTCGACCACCCGGTCGCCGCCGAGGGCCTCGGCCACGGCGCGCTTCTCGCCCGGCGCGGTGGAGTTGAGGTCGACGTAGAGCAGGTCGTCCCGGGTGCCGACGGCGCACTCCACCGCAGCCGCCACCGCGGTCGCCGGGGTGACCAGGGACAGGACGACGTCGCGGTCGGCGAGGGCCGCGAGGTCCTCGGCCGCCCCGGCCCCGGCGGCCTCGATCGCCGCGCGCGCCGCCGGGCCCCGGTCAGGGTCCCGCAGGACGCGGTCGTGCACCAGCAGGTCGGCCCCCGCCGCGGCGACGGCCCCGCCGATGACCCGGCCGGCCTCACCGAACCCGATCAGGCCCCAGCGCGGGCTCACCGCGCGCTCCGTCCACCGGCCGGGATCTCGGCCAGCGCGGCGGTGACCCAGGAGCGGTCCAGCGTGCCCGTGGCGATCTGCCGGAACATCTCCTCCTCGGCGGCCAGCCGCTCCTCCCCGGCCGCCACCACCTCGGCGGCCCGCTCCTGCGGCACCACCACGACGCCGTCGCCGTCGCCCACGACCAGGTCGCCGTCGCGCACCACGGCCCCGCCGGCCTGCACCGGGCCGCGCAGCTCCCCCGGGCCGTCCTTGTAGGGCCCGAGGTGGTTGATGCCCCGGGCGAAGACCGGCACCGGGCCCTCGGCCAGGCCCTCCCGGTCACGGACGGCGCCGTCCACCACGAGCGCCGCCAGCCCGCGGGCGGCGGCGTAGCGCGCCATGATCTCGCCCAGCACCGCCCGGTCCAGCGCACCGCCGCCGTCGACGACGAGCACGTCGCCCGGCTCGGCGAGGTCGAGCGCCCGGTGCACCACCAGGTTGTCGCCCGGGCGGGTGCGCACGGTGAACGCGGGCCCGGCGACGCGCGGCCACGCGGCGCCCGGCACCCAGTGCAGGCCCGTCGCGCCCTGGGCGCGCTCCATGCTGTCGGACAGGATGCTGGTCGGCAGCGCGCGGGCCCGCGCGAGCAGCGCGGGGTCGGGGCGGGGGCCCGGCGGGTGCAGCCGGCAGGTGCTCATCGGGGTGCTCCTCTCGTGGTGCGCCCGGGCGCCGGACGGGGCCGGTCCGGGTGCGCCGATCAGGTCGGGGAGTGCAGGTCGGGCACGGCCGCCGGCCGCCACGGGTGCCGCAGCGACGTCACGGGCAGGCCTCGGGAGCGGCGGACCGTGCGGCGCGCCGAGCGGACCGTCAGCGCCGCCGCGAGGCTCAGCACCGCCGCCGTCGACCACGCCGCCCGGTAGGAGAAGGCCTGCGCGACCACCCCGAACAGGAGCGGCCCGCTGGCCGCACCGAGGGAGAGGCCGGTCTGCACGAAGCCGGTCACCGAGGCCGCCGCCGTCCGGTTGTCGCGGATCACCGCGAAGTGGAACAGGCCGGTCCAGGCCCAGCCGAGCAGGTACGCGCCGAAGGACCCGGCGACGAACAGCGGCGCGAGGCCGGTGGCCAGCAGCAGGTAGGCGACCGACCCGCCGGCCATGAGGTTGGCGATGAAGAGGTAACGGCTGCGGTCGGGGTACCGGTCGGCGAGCCACCCGAACCAGATCCGCGCGCCGAGCCCGAGCACCGAGCAGGCCGCGAACAGCAGCCCGGCGGCGCCCGGGCGCAGGCCCGCGGCGACGGCGGAGTCGACCAGGAACACCCCGGTGGAGGTCGCCGCCGCCGAGCCGAGGAAGCCGCCGACGGTGAGGACGACCAGCCCCCGCCGCGGGATGCCCTTGTCCGGCCCCCGGTCGGCGGCCGCGGGGGCGCGGGAACGGGCGTCCCGGCCGGTGACGACCGCCCACAGGAGCAGGCCCAGCGCCAGGCCGATCGCGGCGAGCACCGCCCACCGCCAGCCCAGCACCAGGGCGATGCCGGGCACGGCCAGGCCCCCGAGCAGCGTCGCCGCGGGGATCGACGACTGCTTGATCCCGAAGGCCAGCCCCAGCCGGGCCTCGGTGACCAGCTCGGAGATGCCCAGGTTGGCCGACGGCTGGGCGACGGCGTTGCCGAGGCCGCCGATCGCCAGCCCGGCCATCAACCAGGCCGCGGACTGGGCCAGCGCGATGACGCTCAGCGAGGCGATCGACAGCAGCGCCGCGAGCGCGGTGCCCCGGCGGGCGCCCAGCCGCTGCACCAGCCGGCCGCCCGGCCTGGCCAGGGAGCCGGAGACGGCGAAGAGCGTGGCGGCGGCGAGGCCGAAGACGCCGAGCCCGACCCCGAGATCGGCCCGGATCTGCACGGCCAGGGCGCCGACGAGGAAGGCCGGCAGCACGCCGAGCACGGAGACCGAGACGCCCTGGACGACGGCGCGGCCGGAGGCGACCGGGCCGGCGGTGGTCGCGGCCGACCCGGACGGGGCGGCGTCGGTCCCCTCAGCCACGGGCGGCGGCCCCCAGGGGCCGGCCCAGCCGGTCGCCGAGAGCGACGAGCGCCGCGTGCGTCTCCCGGTCCAGCGGCACGCCCTCCGCCCTCCGGCGCGCGCGCTCGGCCGCCGCCCGCTGGCCCGGGGTGCGCACCGGCAGCTCCTCGTCGACGGGCGGCAGCCCCCGCAGCTCGGCCAGCATCCGCTGCACCTCCCCCCGCATGCGGGCGGGGTCGCCCAGCCGCGCCGGGTCGAGGACGACGACGAGGTGGCTGGTGCCCGGCGGCCGGGGCTCGGACCGGAACGTCAGGTTGCCGACCTCGGGGCCGAGCGGGCCGCCGGCGAGCACCGCCGTCAGCACCTCGACCAGCAGACCCAGGCCGTACCCCTTGTGGCTGGAGCGCTCGCGGTCGCTGCCGAGCGGCAGCAGGGCGCCCTTGCCCGGGAACACCGCCGCGGGGTCGGTCGTCGGCCGACCGTCGGCGGTCAGGCCCCAGCCGAGCGGCACCGGCATCCCCTGCCGCAGCGCGATCTCGAACTTGCCGCCGGCCACCGCGGAGGTGGCCATGTCGAAGACCATCGGCTCCTCGCCGGCGACCGGCACGCCGAGCGCGAGCGGGTTGGTGCCGAAGTACGGCCGGCCGGTTCCCGTCGGGGCGACGATGGGGCCGGTGTTCGTGGCCACCAGCCCGACCAGGCCCTGCGTGGCGACGTCGTGCACGTAGGAGCCGCTCGCGCCGTGGTGGCTGCTGCGGCGCACGTTGACCCAGCCGACGCCGTACCGCCGCGCCCGCTGCACCGCCTCCTCCAGGGCCAGCGTCGTGACCGGGTGGCCGAGCAGCCCCTGCCCGTCGACGAGGGCGACGGCCCCGCCGTCGGAGTGCACCGCCGGCTCACCGTCCGCGGCGATGGCCCCGTTGCCGATCATGGTCACGTAGGCGGGCAGCCGGGCGATGCCGTGCGAGTCGATGCCCGAGAGGTCGGCGTAGCCGAGCACGTGCGCCAAGTCCCGGGCGTGCGCCGGCCGCACGCCGACGGACTCCAGGACGTCGACCGTCCAGTGCTCCAGCACCTCGGCCGGCACCCGCACGTCCGGATCGGCGCGCACCTCCACCGGCCCGCCCGCGCCGCCGGGTGCGGTGGCGTCGAACGCGGTGAGCACGGCGTCGGCGACCTCGTCGGTGGAGGCCGGCGCCGTCCCGGCGGGGGCCAGGTCGTAGGTCCAGGGACCGTGCCGCAGGACCGTCTGCGTCGCGTCGCGCAGCCGGTCGCCCAGCGCCCGGGTCGCGTCGAAGTGCTGGAGCAGCGCGACGAGGGCGAGGAACCCGCCGAGCGGGTCCACCTGGCGCAACGCCGCCCGCCGCGGCGCAGAGCCGTGCGCCGGCTCGAACAGCCCCTGGCAGCGCCCCTGCGCCGGCGGGCCCGGGTGGACGGAGGCCGATCCGCAGAGCGCCGGGGAGCCGGCCCGCCCGGCGGCGAGATCGCTGAGGATGTCGCCGAGCAGCCCCTCGGTGACGATGACCGCGGGCACCTCGGCGCCCGACCCCAGCTCGAAGGCGGCGCGGTCGACGTACCGGTGCTCGACGGGGACGCCGCGGCGGCCGGCGACCTCGGTGGCGACCTGCCGCCAGAGCCGGCCGGTGGCGTAGAGGTTCGCCTTGTCCACCGACACCAGGCGCCCGGCCGCGGTGCCGCCGTCCCGCTGCAGCAGCCGGTCGATGCCGAGCTCGACCACCTCGGTGATGCGCCCCGGGGTCAGCCGCAGCACGTCCGCGGCCTCGCCGCCGTCCTCGGAGTACGTGCGGTCGGCCGGCCCGGTGCCGTAGGAGCCGCCGATGAGGTTGCGGACGACGGTGAGGTCGCCGCCCTCGCCGAGCGGGATCTCGCGCACCGAGATGCGCAGGTCGTAGCGGGCCCGCAGCCGGTGCAGCGCCACCTCGGGCCGGGGGCAGACCTCGGGCGGGACGCCGGGGTCCTCCCCCACGGCGCCGAGCAGGATGGCGTCGGCGTCGTCGCAGGCGGCGAGCGTCTCCTGGGGCAGCACCTCACCGGTGGCGGCGGCGGCCCGCGCCCCGACCGGCCACGGCCCGGTGACCTCCACCAGGCCCTCGTCGGCCAGCCGGCGCAGCAGCCGGGCCGGCCCCTCGAGCACCTCCGCGCCGACGCCGTCCCCCGGCAGCAGCGCGACCCGGATCACCGCCGCACCAGCCGTCGGCCGACCGTGGTCAGGATCTGCTCGGCGTCGGCCTCCCCCACCGACCGCTCGAGGTCGGCGAGCCAGCCCGGCAGGGCCTGCTCCATCGTCGGGTGGTGCGCGTGCCCGAGGTCGCCGCCGAAGGCCAGCAGGTCGTGCGGGTAGACCTCGCCGAGCGTGGTCGAGGGCGGGCCGTCGGTGGTCAGGATGTCGGGCAGGATGCCGAGCTCCAGCACCACGCCCAGCCTGGCCAGCTCCGGCGCCGCGTCGTCGTCCCACTCGAGGAACGGCATGCGCGGGTGGTTGAACAGCATCCGGGTCACCCCCGCCGCCCTCGCCGCGCGGAACAGCGCGAGGGTCTGCGTGCAGGTGAGGTGGCCCGAGGCCAGCACCAGGTCGTAGGCGGCGACGACGTCGAGCACGTCCTGCCACGCGGGCAGCAGCGCCCCCGCGTCGTCCACGACGTCCACCTGCCGGAACACCATGCCCCGGTGCACCGACCGCGCCGGGCTGGACGGTGAGGAGATGTGCGCCGGGGCCGACACCGTCGGCATCCACACCACCCGGCCCCCGAGCCGCGCCGCCACCTCGACCGCGTCCGGGTTGGCGCCCCCGACCGGCGAGTTGAGCACGATGCCGCCGTACACCTCGACGCCGGCCGCCTCACCGCGCTGGGCGGCGAACACCGCCCGCTCGACGGTCGAGCCCTCGTGCGCCTTGAGCACCGCCAGGTCGACGCCGACCGACCCGTGCGCGCCGACGACCTCGTGGTCGAAGCCGTGCCGCTCCACCAGACTGGGCGCCCCGTGCACGTGCAGGTCGGCGACCCCGGAGATCATGCCGCCCCCGGACGGCCCGGTCCGCACGCGTCAGCGCTCCCGGGGCCGGTCGGTACCCGACGCGGTCGCGCCGGCCGTCGTCCCGGTCCGGTCCCCGGCGTCGTCGGACGACCCGCCACCGCGCCCGGGGACCATCCCCTTGACCTTGCCGGCGACGTCGTCGCCCGCCCGGCGGCGCATGACCAGGTGCACCACGGTGCCGAGCAGGCCGCACGCCAGCCCGATCCCGATCCACAGCGGCTCCATGACCAGCAGGGCGATGGCCGCGCCCAGGAAGAGCAGCCGCTCGGGCCAACCGGCCGGCCCGATCAGCCACTTGCCGGTGACCACCGCCAACGCGCCCACCGCGAGCGACGAGGCGACGAACGCGGTGGCGACCGTGCTCGCGCCGCCCTCGAAGAGCAGGCCGACGCCGTTGGGCGAGAGCACGAAGATGAACGGCACCAGGAAGGCCGGCAGCGTGTACTTCCAGGTGAGCCACATCGTCGGCACCGGTTTGCCACCGGTGATCGCCGCGGCCGCGAACGGCGAGAGCGCCGTCGGCGGGGAGACCTCGCTGAGCACCGCGTAGTAGAAGATGAACATCGCCGCCGCGAACGGCTCGACGCCGACCTGCTGCAGCGCCGGCGAGATGATCACGAACGAGATGATGAAGCTCGCCGTGACCGGCACCGCCAGGCCGAGCAGGATCACCACGACGGCCGAGAACAGCGCGGTGAGCACCAGGCTGCCGCCGGCGAAGTCGACGATGATGCCCGCCAGCCGCAGGGCCAGACCGGTGAGGGTCATGACGCCGACGATGACGCCGGCGACGGCCATGACCGGGATGACCGAGAGGGCGCCGACCGCGCCCTGGCTGAGCGCGTGCCAGATCCGCTTCGGCGTCATCCAGTGCTCCCGGTCCAGCCAGCTGAGCAGGAAGGCCAGCGCCGTGGCGTACACGACGGCGCGGAAGGGGGTGTAGCCCATGGCCAGGAAGACGACGATCGCGGCCAGCGAGCTGAAGTGGTACCCGAACCGGAGGAGCAGCCGCCACGCCGACTTCTCCTCCACCTCGACCTGGTGGGTGCCGTGCCGGCGGGCGTCGAACTCGATCGCGAGCACGATGCCGAGGTAGTACAGGATCGTCGGGATCGTCGCCCAGATCAGCACCTCCAGGTAGGAGACGTTGAGCAGCTCGGCGATGATGAACGCCGCCGCGCCCAGGGTCGGCGGCGACATGATCGCGCCGATGCCGGCCGCGGCCAGCACGCCGCCGCCGGCCTCCGCCGGGTAGCCGGCCTTGCGCAGCAGCGGCCAGCCGAAGCCACCGAGGGTCACCGTCGTCGCCACGCCCGAGCCCGACACCGTGCCGAGCAGGAAGCCCGAGAGCGTGACGGTGCGGCCGGGGCCGGCGGCCGACTGGCCGAAGGCGGCGAACGACAGGTCGATGAAGAACTTCGTCGCGCCGGAGGCGGCCAGGACGGCGCCGTAGATGGTGAACAGGATGATGTAGGTCGCGGCGACCTCCAGCGGCACGCCGAAGATGCCCTGGGTGCCCATCACGTTGTGGCCGATGAGCCGCGGCCACTGGAAGTCGGCGGTCGTGAACGGGCTCGGCATCGCCGACCCGAAGTACGCCATGGCCAGGAAGCCGAGGACCACGAGCGGCACCAGCAGGCCGACGGTGCGCCGGGCGGCCTCCAGGATCAGGACGACCAGCAGGGTGCCCACGACCAGGTCCATGTCCGTCGGGACGATCGCCCGGCGGAAGAAGCCCTGCCAGTCCCAGACCATGTAGATGCCCGGCACCAGCGACACGAGCGCCAGCAGCCAGTCCAGGACGTTGGGGCGGTCGGGGTGCCCCTCGGCCTTCGCCCTGTCCGACCGGGCCCAGCCGCGGTAGGTCAGGAAGGTCAGGAAGAGGCCCACGCTGAGGAACAGCGGCAGGTACACCTGCCGCGGCATCGGGTTGAACACCCAGTAGAGGGCGTAGAGCGAGAGCCCGACACCCACCACCGCCACCACGTAGCCGGGGATCCCGCTCAGGTGGCGCGCCGGCTTCTCGGCCTCGAACTCGGCGAGGAGCGCCTCCTCGTCGATGGCCTCCTCGTCGACGTCGCGACGCCGGTCCCCGGTCTTGTCGATGGTCGAGGCGTCGACGTCCCCGCGCTCGGCACCCGGGCTCGCCGGGGGTGCGCCGGGGACGTCGCCCGGCGGGTCGTCGGCCACGCGGGTGGCGCCGCCGGTCGTCCCCGGCTCGGCCTGCCGGTGCGTGAGGCGTCGGAGATTCATCGGTTCTCCTCGATGTCGAGAATCACGGTGGGGTCGTCGGTGACGACGAGCTGCCAGATCGGGACCGGTTCGGCGCCGGGCACGTGGAGCGTCCGCTCCCCCAGGTCGGTGGCGGCGATGTTCAGCTCGTCGAACACCGCGGGCCGGCCCGGGTCGGGCGGGACCACGTACGCCATCCGGTCGCCGGGCGGGGCCGGACGGGGCGCACCGGGCACGGCGTAGTACTCCTCGAGGACCGCGACCTGCTCCGCGGCCAGTTGGACCAGCTCGAACCTGCCGTCGGGGAGCACGCGGTAGCGCTCCTCGGCGAGGGTCCGGTAGATGCTGTTGCGGTAGGCGACGGAGAACGCGTCCCCGTCGAGCGGGACCCGCGCGACCACCACGCCGTCCGGGGCCCGCACGGTGACCGCCCGGACCACGTCCCCCGCCCCGGCGCGCCCGCCCTCCGCCGTCACGACGGCGACCGCGACCCCGGCCCCCGTCACGGCGACGAGCGCCGCGACGACGGCGAGGAGGAGGTGACGCGCCGCGAGCGGGCGTCGGGAGGGCCCGGGGCCGCCGGGGCCGGAGGGATCTCCGGCACCCGGCAGCGCACGGGTCGGGCTCTCGGTCAGCCGACCGAGTCGAAGTAGGTCTGCGCGCCGGGGCAGGTCTCGATGAACTCGACCTCGTCGGCGGTCTCCGCGTTCAGCTCCTCGGCCGCGGGGTGCACGGTGAGCAGCTGCTCCTGGTTCTCGAAGATCGTGCGGGTGATCGCCTCCTGCAGGGCCTCGTCCATGTCGGTGCGCACCACCAGGATGTTGGGCGACACCACGTTGGGGACGGCCTCGTCCTGGCCCTCGTAGGTCCCGGCCGGGATGTCCTCGGCGAAGTAGTAGTCGCCGTACTGCTCGGCCAGCGGCTCGGCGTACTCACCGGTGGGGATCAGCACCAGGTCGTCGGTGCTCGCCAGGTCGACGATCGCACCCGTCGGCAGGCCACCGGACCAGGCGCCTGCGTCGACGGTGCCGTCCTGGATCGCCGCCACCGTCTCGGCGACGCCCAGCTGGACGCGCTCGATGTCGTTCTGCGGGTCGATCCCGGCGGCCTCCATGATCCGGTCGGCGGTGACCTCGGAGGCCGAGCCGACGGCGCCGGGCGACACGCGCTTGCCCGCGAGGTCCTCGATCGAGGTGATCCCCGTGTCGGCCGTCGTGAAGAAGTGGACGAAGTTGTTGTAGGTGTTGCCCAGCGAGCAGATGTCCAGCGGCTCGCTGAAGGTGTTCTCGCCGTTCGCCGCGTCCGAGACCACGTCGCCGAGGGCCAGGGCCATCTGCGCCTGGTCGGTGTCCAGCAGCTGCATGTTGTCCACGGAGGCATTGGTCTCCTGGACGGTGACCGTCAGGCCGGGGATCTCGGAGGTCAGCAGGTTGGCCATCCCGCCGCCGTACGGGTAGTAGACGCCGCCGGTGCCGCCGGTGGCGAAGGTCAGCTGCTCGTTGAACGACTGACCGTCACCCCCACCGTCGCCGGAGGCCGTGTCGTCCGCCGAGTCGCCGCCGCAGGCCGTGAGCGCGAGCGAGGTGGCCACCCCCAGGGAGAGGAGCAGGCGGGACCGCGTGCCGGGGCGTGAACCAGGAGTCGGGAGCATCGTGTGCCTTCCTGTCGGTGCCGGCCCGGCGGCGGCCGGGTCACCGGATGCGGGACCACCCGCACGCCGGACCACCCGCTGCCGGAGGAGGCGTCAGCAACATGCTGTTAATGAGATCACAGGAGTGAAGCAGCTCACATTCCGGGCTGTCTACTGTTTACAGTGTCTCGGAACGATGACTTTTCCGAGCGTCGCGTGGAGGCCGGCCGATGTCCGACGCAACCCCGATCGCGGCCCTGCCCCTGCGCGAGCACGTGTACGAACGCCTCCAGGAGCTGCTGATCAGCCGGTCGCTGGCGCCCGGTGACCACCTCGTCGAGGAGCGGCTCGCCGCGCAGCTCGGGGTCAGCCGCGGGCCGGTGCGGGAGGCGCTGCAGCGGCTGCACCGGGACGGCTGGATCACCCTGCGGCCCCGGCACGGCGCCTTCGTCAACAAGCCCACCCGGCAGCAGGTGCACGAGTTCTTCGAGGCCCGCCAGCTGGTCGAGCGGGAGGCGGCCCACCTGGCGGCCGTGCGCCGCAGCCCCGAGGACGCCGCGGAGCTGCTGGAGATCTGCGACCGCGCGGACGCCGACTGGCGGCGCGGGGTCCCCTCGCAGGAGATGGCCGCGCACACGGCGCGCTTCCACCGCGCCGTGCTGGTGCACGCCCGCAACCACCTCCTGCTCCAGTTCGGCGAGCAGCTCTCCCACCGCAGCCGCTGGTTCTTCGCCCCCCTGGTCTCCTCCATCGCGCCGCGCGCCTGGCACGAGCA
Organism: Blastococcus sp. SYSU DS0533; assembly: GCF_054050775.1. Taxonomy (NCBI): domain Bacteria; kingdom Bacillati; phylum Actinomycetota; class Actinomycetes; order Geodermatophilales; family Geodermatophilaceae; genus Blastococcus; species Blastococcus sp. SYSU DS0533. The sequence goes on from NZ_JBJGZZ010000007.1 coordinate 27,150, forward strand.
CCGCCAGGTGGCCGAGCTGATCGCCGCCGGCGAGGCCGATCGCGCGGCCGAGGCGATGAACCGGCACGTCGCGCTGTCGCGGAACTCCTACCTGGAGATCCACCCCGACGGCGACGTGCACGAGACCGGCCTGGTCCCGGTGACGGCCACCGGGACGCAGGCAGCCGACCCCGGTCGGTGACCCTCCAGCCCCTCCCACGGAAGAAGGCCCCCATGGCAACCAGCCCCGTCGTCCTCGTGACCGGCGCCTCCAGCGGCATCGGCCGCGCCTGCGTCGACGCGTTCCTCGCCCAGGGGGCGCGGGTGGTCGCCGCGGCGCGGCGCACCGACCGGCTCGAGGAGCTGCGGTCCCGGCACGGGGACGCCGTCCTCCCGGTGGCGCTGGACGTCCGCGACCGGGCGCAGGTCGACGAGGTGCTCGGCTCGCTGCCCGACGACTGGTCGCCGATCGACGTGCTGGTCAACAACGCCGGCCTGGCGCGGGGGAAGACACCGCTGCACAAGGACGACCCGGACGACTGGGACCAGATGCTCGACACCAACGTGCGCGGGCTGCTCAACGTCTCGGGCGCCGTCCTGCCCGGCATGGTCGAGCGCGGCTCGGGCCACGTGATCAACATCGGATCCAACGCCGGGCGCGAGGTCTACCCGGGCGGCACCGTCTACTGCGCCACCAAGGCCGCGGTCGAGCGGATCACCCGGGGCATGCGCATGGACGTGCTGGGCAGCGGCGTCAAGATCAGCGAGGTCGACCCCGGCATGGTCGAGACCGAGTTCTCCGAGGTCCGCTTCCACGGCGACAAGGAGGCCGCGGCCGCGGTGTACGAGGGCGTCACACCGCTGGCGGCCGCCGACATCGCGAACGTCGTCACCTGGGTCGCCAACCAGCCGCCGCACGTGGTCATCGCCGACGTCCTCGTCTACCCGCTCGACCAGGCCGGCTCCGGCAAGATCGCCCGCCGGAAGTGAGCCCGCGCTGAGCCGGGGCGTGCGCACCGCGCCGGTCGTGCGCCGCCGGGACTTCCCCGGCTGGCGCATGGTCTGGGCGCTCGCCGTCACCGAGACGGTCTCCTACGGCGTCCTGTACTACTCCTTCGCCGTGTTCCTCGTGCCGATGCGCGAGGAGCTGGACGCCTCGACCGCCCAGCTCTCGGGGGCGCTGACGCTGTCGCTCGCGCTGAGCGGGCTGGGCGCGGTCGTCGTCGGGCGGTGGCTGGACCGGTGGGGTGCGCGGTGGGTGATGACCACCGGCAGCCTGCTGGGCGGCGCCTCGGTGCTCGCGTGGTCGCAGGCACAGGACCTCCTGCAGCTGTACCTGGCGTTCGCGGGTATCGGGCTGGCCAGCGCCGCGGTGCTGTACGAGCCGGCTTACGCGGTCATCAACACCTGGTTCCGGCGTGACCGGCCGCGCGCGCTGCTGACGCTGACGGTGGTCGCCGGGTTCGCCTCGACGATCTTCCTGCCCACCTCCCAGCTCCTCATCGACGGCGTGGGCTGGCGGCCGGCGCTGGTCGTCCTCGCCGCCGTCGTGGCGGCGTGCGCGCTGCCGCACGCGCTGGTGCTGCGCCGGTCCCCGGCCGACCTGGGCCTGCTGCCCGACGGTCGTCCGCACGACGACGCACCGCTCGCCGCCGCGCCCGCCGCCGGCGACGTCGACCTGTCGCCGTACCGCGGCCCGGGCGCCGCCTACCGGCGGCCGGCGGTTCGCTGGCTGACCCTGGCCGCGGCCCTGCAGATGGTGGCCAACGCCGCCGTGGCCGTCTTCCTCGTCGCGTACCTGCTCGAGGCCGGCGCACCGGCCGGCCTGGCCGCGGTGGCGGCCGGCGGGCTGGGCGCGCTGTCGGTGACCGGGCGGGTCGTCCTCACGGTGCTCGCCGCACGGCTGGGGATCGGGCACGTGACCGCGGCGATGGTCCTCGGCCAGGCGGTCGGCGTCGCGGCGCTGTTCGTGCTCCCCCAGCCGGCGGCCACCGTGGTGTTCGTGCTGCTGTTCGGGGTCGGCTTCGGCGTGCTCAACATCGCCCGGCCCGCGCTGCTGGGGCAGTTCGTGCCCCAGCCGGTGTTCGCGGCGGTGTCGGGCCAGCAGGCGCTGGCGGTCCAGTTCGGCCGCGTGGTGGCGCCCGTCGCCGTGGGGGCGCTGATCACGGCCGTGGGCTACGGGGCGGGGTTCACCGCCATCGCCGGCTGCGTGCTGGCCGCCGCCGTCCTGCTCGTCCTGGCCGACCGCGCGGCCGGTGCGTCCTCGTAGGGGCAGCGGGTCAGGCGGGTGGGCCGGCGTGCGGCTCGCCGGCGGGGTGGTGCGGCCGGCCGGTCGCCGCCCGGATCGCGTCGTCGTCGAGCCCGACCGACCGCAGCACCGGGCCGGAGTGCTCCCCGAGCGCTGGGGCGCCGGGCAGGTGCGGCGCGCCGCTGCGGGAGAAGGTCCACGGCAGGCGGGCGTGCACCAGCGGCCCCTCGGTGGGGTGCTCGACGTCCTCGAACAGGCCCACCGCCGCGAGGTGCTCGTCGGCGAACAGATCCTCGATCGTGTGCACCGGCATCGCGGGGATCGCGTGCGCGCGCAGGAGCCCGATCCACTCGCCCGTCGTCCGCCGGCCGAGCGCCTCCTCCACCAGCGCGTACAGCTCGTCGATCCGCTTCGTGCGCCCCCGGATGCTGTGCAGCTCGGGGTCGTCGGCGAGGTCCGGGCGGTCGATCAGCCGGAAGAAGGTGCGCCACTGGCCGTCGGTGTAGAGCAGCACCGAGATCGTGCCGTCGGCGGTGCGGTACGGCTTCCGGTAGGGCGAGGCGGTGCGCGCGTACCCGGTGCCGCCGGTCCGGCCGGCGTGGACCCGCTGCCCCTGCTGCTCCATGAGCAGGAAGGTCGCCATCGACTCGAACATCGGGACCTCGACGGCCTGGCCCTCGCCCGAGACGTCGCGCTCGTGCAGCGCGGCGAGGATCGCGGCCAGCGCCATGATGCCGACGGTCTTGTCCACCACCTGGGTCCTCACGTACTGCGGCTCGGCCGCGCCGCCCTGCACCGCCGCGATCCCCGACACTCCCTGGACGACGTCGTCGTAGGCGGGTTCGTCGCGGTAGGGGCCGGCCGAGCCGTAGCCGACGGCGTGGCAGTAGACCAAACGCGGGTTGCGCTCCCGCACCGTGCCCGGGTCGATGCGCAGCTTGCGCATCGCCGCCGGCCGCATGTTGTGCAGGAACACGTCGGCGGTGTCGACCAGCCGGTCGAGGGCGTCCCGGCCGGCCGCCGTCGTCAGGTCGAGGACGACGGACTCCTTGCCCCGGTTGAACGTGAGGAACGCCGGGCCCAGGCCCGAGTGCCGCTCGTCGGCGACGTACCGGATGATGTCGCCCTCGGGCGGCTCGACCTTGACCACCCGGGCGCCCATCTGCGCCATGAGCTCGGCGCAGTAGGGCCCGAGGAAGGTCGAGGTCAGGTCCAGGACGGTGACGTCGACCAGCGGCCCCGGCCCGGCGGACACCGCTCAGACCGCGCGGGTCAGCGCCGGCCAGAGCTGGTCGGGCCCACCGGCGAGCAGGCCCGAGGCCAGCACCCGCGACCACACCAGCTCGCTCCCGGCCTCGTCCCGCCACGACCACAGCCGCCGCGTCAGGTGGTGCAGCTTGTGCTCCTGGGTGAAGCCGATCGCGCCGTGCACCTGGTGCGCCAGCCGGGCCACCACCTCGACGGCGGCCCCGGCCCGCACCTTCGCCGCGGCGGCGGCGAGCACGACGTTCTCGTGCCGGTCCAGCGACTGGACGGCGGCGTCGGTCAGCGCCGTCACCGCCGTGACCTCGCCGGCCATCTCCGCGAGCTCCATCTGGATCGCCTGGAACTTGCCCAGCGGCCGGCCGAACTGGTGCCGCTCCCCCGCGTACTGCACGGTCCAGGCCAGCACCCGCTCCAGCGCGGCGGCCAGCTGCACCGACCGCCCCAGCGCGTAGCGGGCCCGCACCTCGCCCGCCTGCGCCTCCGTCAGCAGCGCACCGGGGGCGCCGACCTGGTCGAGCACCAGCGACCCGCGCGGCTCACCGGCCAGGTTGAACGCGTCGCCCGCCGGCAGGGACGAGGCGTCGACCAGCGCCAGCACCGCCCCCTCCATCCCCGCCGGGGCGGGCGCCAGGACGACGACGTGCCGCGCCGCGCCCGCCCACGCCACGTCGGCGACGGTGCCCGAGAGGGTGAACCGCCCCGGCCCGTCCCCGTTGTCGACCGGGTGCACGGTCACCGCGTCGGCGACCGCGAACGTCGTCGGCTGCTCCGGCGAGGGCAGCTCCAGCTCCGCCGCCAGCAGCGCGGGACCCGCCACGAGCAGCTGCTCGGCCACCGGCACCGCCCCGGCACCGGCTGCGAGGGTGCGCACGATCGCCACCGCGTCGGCCAGCTCACCGCCCGAGCCACCGGCCTCCTCGGGCAGGCCCACCCCGGTCAGCCCGGCGTCGGCCAGCGCTGACCACAGCCCGGCGTCCCAGCGGCGGTCGGCGGTGAGCACGAACGGCTCGAAGCCGCTCAGGATGTCCTTGACGGTCTCGACCACCAGGTCCTGGTCCGACATCAGCCCTGCCCCCCGCTCGACTCCGCGCTCGCTCGTCCCTCGCTCGCTGTCGTCATCGCAGCCCCAGTCCACGTGCCACGATCCCGCGCAGGATCTCGTTGGTCCCGCCGCGCAGCGTGAAGCCCGGCTGGTGCAGCTGCGCCTCGGCCAGCGCGCGCGCCAGCGGGTCCGGCGAGTCCAGCGACGGCGTCACGTCGACCACCTTGCGGATCTCCTCGACGACGTCCGCCTCGAACGTCGTCCCGACGTCCTTGACCAGCGCCGCGGGGATGTTGGGCAGCTCCCCGCGGTCCAGCGCCGCGGCGATCCGCAGCGACATCTGCCGCAGCGCCAGCAGCCGCGCGGAGAGCCGGCCCAGCGCGGCCAGCTGCGCGGCGTCGCCGGTCTCGGCCACCCGGCGCCCGAACTCGGCGACGAGCGGGTAGGTCGAGAGGAACCGTTCGGGGCCCGAGCGCTCGAAGGCCAGCTCCGCCGTCACCTGGTGCCAGCCGTTGCCCTCCTCGCCCAGCAGCATGTCGCCGGGGACGACGACGTCCTCGAAGACCACCTCGTTGAAGTGGTGACCGCCGTCGAGGATGCGGATCGGGTTGATGGAGATGCCGGGCAGCGAGAGGTCGACCAGCAGCTGCGACATGCCGGCGTGCCGGCTCGACGGGTCGGCCGGCGAGGTGCGCACCAGCACGATGCCGTAGTGCGAGTGGTGCGCGTTCGAGGTCCACACCTTGGCGCCGTTGACCACCCAGTCGCCGTTCCCGTTGCGGGTGGCCCTCGTGCGGATCGAGGCGAGGTCCGAGCCGGAGTCCGGCTCGCTCATCCCGATGACGAAGAAGCACTCGCCGGCGACGATGCGCGGCAGGATCTCCTGCCGCTGCTTCTCGGTGCCGTAGGTGAGCAGGTTCGGTCCGGACTGCCGGTCGGCGATCCAGTGCGCGGCCACCGGGGCGCCCGCGGCCAGCAGCTCCTCGGTGACGGCGTAGCGCTCCATCGCCGAGCGCTCGTGCCCCCCGTACTTCTTCGGCCAGGTCATGCCGAGCCAGCCGCGCTCGCCCAGCTTCCTGGAGAACGCCGGGTCGACGCCGGACAGCCAGGTGTCGACGTGCGTCTGGAACGTCCCGGCGGCGAGCTCGGCGGCGAGGAACTCGCGCACCTCCGCCCGCACCTGCTCGGCTGCCTCGGACCGCGGTGCGGGCGCCAGTGTCAACGAGTTGCTCATGCGACTCCCTCGGATGTGGCCGTGCTGGATCTCGTTCTACCCGCCGGCCGGGGACCGCGCGCAGGCGGCCCCGATCCGCTGCCCGCTTCAGAGGTTCCCGCGCATGAGAGGGATCCCATCTCCAGGCGCACGTCCCCGAGCGCCGGGGCGTCGTCCCGGTCGGCGACCGTGACGGCAGCCGATACCGTCTCCCCGTCGGCCCAGGCCCGCACGCGGAGCGTCTCCCCCGGGTACACGACCCCTGCGAACCTCGCGCCGAACCTGCGAACCGCGTCAGGGTCGTTCCCGCACATGCTGCCGACCAGCGCGGCGCACGTCATCCCGTAGGTGCACAGGCCGTGGAGGATCGGGCGCGGGAAACCGGCACGTCTCGCGTAGTCCGGATCGGAGTGCAGCGGGTTGCGGTCGCCGGACAGCCGGTACAGCAGCGCCTGCGCCGGGTCGGTCGGGAGGAACAGCTCGACGTCGGGCCGGCGCACCGGCGAAGGGGCGGCCACGCTCGTGCCGCGGGGTCCCCCGAACCCGCCGGCGCCCCGGACGAACATGCCGCTGCGCGCTTCCACCAGCAGCCGCCCGTCCGCCGCACGGATCTGCAACTCCTCGACGAGGACGGCATCGGCGCCCTTGTCCCAGACCTCGGCGATCCCGGTGCTGGACGTGCCGTGACCCTCGGTCGGCAGTCGAGCGGTCACCCCCACTTCCTGAAAAGCGTGCAGCACGGTCGCCGGATTCACCTCGACGCCGGGGTAGTCGTACCGCGGTGGTCCCGTCGCGCCCAGCCGCGGCAGCAGCGTCCAGAATGAGGGCAGTACCCGCAGGCCCGGTCCCTCGGTGACATAGCCGAGGACATCGCGATCGGTCGGGTCGTCGCGGCCGAGCCCGAGCCCCAGGTGGTAAAGGAGCACGTCGCGATCGGTCCAGCGCACCGCCCGCTCGCGCGGCGGTGCAGCCACCGCGACGGCGGGGTCGATCACGACGAGGTGGAGCCGGACGGGGGAATCTGGACGAACTCGACGTCCAGTCCCTGCTCGGCGTACCGCCGGCGCAGGGCAGCCTTGTCGATCTTGCCGACACTGGTGCGCGGGAGCTCGGGCACCCGGCTCCACCGCTCGGGTACCTGCCATCGGCTGACACGACCGGCCAGGTGGCGGGCCAGGACGGCCGGGTCGGAGTCGTCCGCGCCCTCGACCAGGCTGACGATCGCCAGGGGCCGCTCGCCCCACCGCTCGTCCTCGACCCCGATGACCGCGGCCTCGGCCACCGCGGGATCATCGGCGAGGGCCTCCTCCAGTTCCATCGATGAGATCCACTCGCCGCCCGACTTGATGACGTCCTTCGTGCGGTCCCGCAGGTGCAGCACCCCCTCCGGCGAGATGGTGCCGACGTCGCCGGTACGAAGCCACCCGTCGTGGAACCGGGAGCCGTCCGGCTGCCGGTGGTACGCGCCGGTGATCCACGGCCCGCGGGTCTCCACCTCGCCCATGGCCTCGCCGTCCCGCGGGAGCACCTCGTCATCCGGCCCGACGATGCGCGCCTGGGTGCCGCAGACGAAGCGGCCCTGGGTCAGACGCAGCGCCCAGGCGGCGTGGGGGTCGGCGATACCGTCGGGCTTGGCGATGGTGCCGATCGGCGACATCTCCGTCATGCCCCAGCCGTGAAGCAGTCGGACGCCGAACTCCTTCTCGTAGGCCTCCATCAGCGACCGCGGGCACACGCTCCCACCCACCACCACGTCGCGCAGGGAGGACAGGTCCGTGCCGTGCTTGCGGGCGTAGGCCAGCATGTCCGACCAAATGGTCGGCACGCCGGCGCTGACCGTCGGTCGCTCCTGCTGGATCAGCCGGGCCAGATGTTCGGGCTGCACGTACCGCCCCGGCAGGACCATCGAGGTGCCGACCATCAGCGCTGCGAACGGTAGGTTCCACGAGTTGGCGTGGAACATCGGGACGATGACCAGCCCCTTGTCCGCGACGGAGAGGGCCAGGTAGTCGCCCATGCACAGCTGCATGGAGACCAGGTACACCGAGCGGTGGCTGTAGACCACGCCCTTCGGGTCGCCGGTCGTGCCACTCGTGTAGCACATCAGCGCTGCTGAGGTCTCCGGGAGCTCGGGCCAGTCGTAGGTCGTCGGCCTCCCCGCGGTCAGCTCGTCGTAGCGGTGCACGGTCACCCCGCAGCCGTCGAGCCCTGCGGCGTCCTCCGGCCCGCCCACGACCACGACGTGCTCGACAGTGGGCATCTGCGGCAGCAGGTCGCGCAGCGTCGCCACCAGCGACGCGTCAACCACGAGCACCCGGTCGCCCGCGTGCCGCGAGGTGTAGGCGATCTGCTCGGGGGTGTACCGCACGTTCAGGGTGTGCAGCACCGCGCCCATCGCCGGCACGGCGAGGTAGCACTCGAAGTGCTCGCGGATGTTCCACATGAGGGTGGCAACCGGCTCGCCGATCTCGACCCCGAGGACGTCGGCAAGCCCGTGCGCGAGCTGTGCCGCACGGGTACCCACCTCCGCGAAAGAGGCGCGGCTGGTGCGCTCGCCGTCGTAGGTGATCAGCTCCTGGCCGCCGTACACGGTGGTGCCGTATCGGACGATCGTGGCGATGGACAGCTGCGTCTCCTGCATCGTGCTCTGCAGCTGCACCCGCGTCCGCCCAGGCGTCGGCGTCGTGGTCATCGTCGAGCTCCTCACTGTTCCCTGGGGGGCCAGTCGTCCAGCATGTGCAGCCCCCGCCCCTGGTGGGCGCCGCCGTCCACCTGCAGCAGCTGGCCAGTGATCATGCGGCCTGCGGGGCTGGCCAGGAAGGCCACGAGCTCGGCGACGTCGCCCGAGGGCGTGGCCCGCCCGGCGGGCACCGCCTCGGGGACGACGCTACGGCGCATCGTCTCCGCGACGACCTCCGGGAGCTCCGGGGTCAGCACCGCGCCCGGCCCGATGCAGTTGGCCCGGATGCCCTCGTGCGCCCACTCGAGGGCGATGGTGCGCGTGAACGCCAGCACCCCCGCGCGGGCGGCCAGCGAGTGCCCCAACCCGACGCTCCCACGGTCGACGCCGGACAGCGAGATGTTGATGATCGCCCCGCCCCGCCTCGCCAGGAACGGGTGCGCAGCCGAGGTCACCGTGAACACCGCGTTGAGGTTGAGATCGACCACCGAGCGCCAGCCGTTGTCCGAGAGGTCGGCGACCGCCGCGTAGAACTGCCCCCCGGCGTTGTTCACCAGCACGTCCAGGCCGTCGGCGCCCACCTCGTCCACCGCAGCGCGCACCGCGGCCGCCTCGCGGACGTCGACCGAGCGCCAGCAGAACGAGCCGGGCAGGCCCGCGGCCAGCTGCTCGGTACCGGCGAGTTTCTCGGCCCGCCGCCCGAAGCCGATCACGTCGGCGCCCAGCGCGAGCAGCCGCAGCGCGATGTCGCGGCCGATCCCGGTGCCGGCGCCCGTGATCAGCGCGAGCCGGCCGGCGAGCACGCCGCTGGCGAGAACGGCCACGGCGTCCTGCGCCCAGTCGGCGGAACGCTGCGGCGGGTGGGGCGCCAGCGTCACCCGAACGCCTCGTGCCCGTATGCGGTCGCGACCGGCTCCAGCGGTGCCAGCTGCCCGTCGCGCGCGGCCTGGCCGATCGCCCGGGCGATGGAGAGCCGCTGGATCTCCGAGCTCCCCTCGTAGATCTCCGAGATGCGCTGGTCCCGGTAGATCCGTTCCACCGGGTTGGGCTTGCAGTAGCCGTCACCGCCGAACACCTGGACCGCCAGATCGACGGCCTCGTGCGCGACCTCGGTCGCGTACAGCTTGGCCATCGACGCCATAGCGCGGGTGCGCGGCGAGTCGGGACCGGCGTGCGCCGCCTCCCAGGTCAGCATCCGGGCTGCCGACAGCTTGGTCGCGACATCGGCCAGCCGGAACGAGATGCCCTGGTTCTCCATGATCGCCCGGCCGAAGGTCCGCCGCCGCACCGCCTCGGTGCTGGCGTGCTCGAAAGCGGCCGTGGCCAGTCCGATGCCCTGGGCGGCGATCATGACACGGCCGGAGTTCAGCGTGGCCAGCGCGATGCGCAGCCCCTCGCCCAGCTCGCCCACCTGGCGCTCCGCGGGCACCCAGGTGTCCAGCCGCAGGTTCGACGTCCGGCTGCCGCGCAGACCCATCCGGTCGGCGAACTTGTCCACGACGGAGCCCTCGTCATCCAGGCTGGTCATGAAGGCGGTGATCCCCCGGCTGCCTGCGTCGGGATCGGTGCGGACGAAGGCGATGTAGTGCTTCGAGGCGCCACCGTTGCCGATGAAGATCTTCTCGCCGCTGAGGTGCCACCCCTCCCCCTCGCGGACCGCGGACGCCTGGATCGCCGACGGATCACTGCCGGCACCCCGCTCGGTGAGCGCGAAGCTCACGGCCCGACCGTCGACGATCTCCCGCAGGTAGTACTCCTTCTGCTCGTCGGAGCCGGCGCCGGCGAGGGAACCCGCTCCCATCGCGTAGATCGCGAAGATGGCGCCCGTGGAGGCACACCCGCGGGTGAGCTCGGCCATGACCGCCACGCCGGTGGCCAGCGAGGCGCCCTGCCCGCCGTGCTCACGCGGGATCATCAGCCCGGAGAGGCCGCTGGCCACGAGCTGCTCGACGTTCTCCCACGGATAGCGCTGCTCCCGGTCGATCTCGGCCGCGCGCGGCACGAAGTGCTCGCGGTTGAGGTCCTCGGCGACGGCGACCCAGCGCTTCGCCTCCTCGTCGAGGGGCGGCTGCCACAGCACGGTCATAGGTTCTCCTTGCTCGATGGGGCTGGGGGGGGAACGGCGTCGGCCGGCCTCGGTGGTGTGCCGAGGGGGGTGTCGCGGTACAGGTCACGGGCGATCAGGTCGCGCTGGATCTCCGAGGCGCCCTCGAAGATGCGCGCTGCGCGCACCTCCCGGTAGAGGCCCTCGAGCAGGTGGCCGGCCTCGAGCCCGGAAGCACCGTGGAACTGGATCGCGGCGTCGACCACGGCCGAGGCCGTCTCGGTGGCGAACACCTTGGCCATCGCCGCTTTCGTGGTCACCCGGGGATCGCCGTCCTCGTAGGCCTGCGCCGCCGAGTGCACGAGCAGCCGGGAAGCCTCGATACGGGTGGCAGCGTCGGCGAGGGCGTGCGCGACCGCTTGGTTCGCGCCGATGAGGCGTCCGAACGCACTGCGACGGGAGGTGCGGGCGACGGCTGCGTCGAGAGCCGCCGACGCCATCCCGATCGCCGCCGCGCCGACACTGGGGCGGAAAAGGTCGAAGGTGCGCATCGCCACCCGGAATCCTCGATCCACCTCACCGAGCACGTCTTGCGGACCGACGTGGACCCCGTCGAACGAGAGCCGGCCGATCGGGTGCGGGGCGACGAAGCCGATGGCCTCGCCGGTGAGCCCCTCCCGGTCGGCGGGCACCAGGAAGGCGGTGACACCTCGTGCACGGGCACCTTGGGCGGTGCGGGCGAACGTGATGTAGAAGTCGGCGTCGGGCGCGTTGGTGATCCACTGCTTGGTGCCCGTCAGCCGCCAGCCGTCGCGGTCCGGGTCCGCGCGCAACTCCAGGGCCGCGGCATCGGAGCCCACGTCCGGCTCGGTGAGCGCGAATGCGGCCACAGCCGTGCCCTCCCGCATCGGGCCCAGCCACCGGTCGAGGTGGTGCGACTGCCCGGACTGCAGCACCGGGTAGCCGCCGATGCCCTGCATCGACACCGCGACGTCGGCCTCCGGGCAGGCGTAACCGAGGGCCTCGCGGATCGCGCAGACGGTCCGCGCACCGGCCTGCGCTCGCTCGCCGGACGGGAAGAGCAGGTCCAGGACCCCGCCGTCGGCGATCGCCTTCAGCAGGGTGCGGTCGACCCGCCCGGTGTGCCCGGCGGCCGAGATCGGCGCCAGAGTGCGTACCGCGACCTCGCGGACCTGGTCGTACACCGCGTCCGGAGCAGGCCCCAGGGGGGTCATCGTGCGGCCCCCCGGGTCGCGCCGAGCAGGGCCTCTCGCAGACCGCGTCGGCTCACCTTGCCGATCTCGTTGCGCGGCAGGGCGTCGACGAAGGCGAGCCGGCGTGGCACCTTGGGCCCGGCCAGCTCGCGTCGGCAGTGTGCCAGCAGGTCGGCCTCGAGGGCCGCCGGCTCCGTCACCTCCGGCCGGGGTTCCACCACGGCGGTGACCCGCTCGCCCCACTCGTCGTCCGGCAGGCCGACGACGGCGGCGTCGGCGACGAGCGGGTGCGCGAGCAGCACACCCTCCACCTCAGCCGGGTAGACGTTCACGCCTCCGCTGATGATCAGGTCGGAACGGCGGTCGCCGATGAACAGCCAGCCGTCCTCGTCCAGGTGGCCGACGTCGCCGACGGTGAACCACTCGCCGTCCCAGGCAGCGGCGGTCTTGCCCTCGTCGCCGCGGTAGTGGAACCGGGTGCCGTTGCTGATCCAGATGGTGCCCTCGTGGCCCGACGGCAGCTCGCTGCGCTGGTCGTCGGTGATCCGCACCCGGGCACCCGGCCACGGGCGGCCGACGCTGCCCGGGTGGTCCTCGAACTCCTCCGGACGCACCATCGTGCCGCCACCCTCGGTGGAGCCGTAGTACTCCCAGAGCACGGGCCCGAACCACTCGATCATCCGCCGCTTGACGTGCACCGGGCACGGGGCTGCGGCGTGCAGCACCTGGCGCAGGGAGGACGTGTCGTAGCGGGCGCGCCGCTCCTCCGGCAGCTGCAGCATCCGGTGGAAGACGGTCGGCACGATGTGCGTGCTCGTCACGCGGTACCGGGCGATCAGCTCCAGCATGGTTTCCGGGTCGAACCGCCGCATGAGCACGACGGTGTGGCCGAGGTGCAGGGAGACCAGCGCCCAGATCCCGGGGCCACGGTGGTACAGGGGACCGGTCACCAGGTGCACCCCGTCGAAGGGCACGAAGTCGAAGCCGGTGGCGAACGTGGGCACCCAGCCGTCGGCGTCCTCCTCCGGCGACAGGTCGGTGGCCGGGACGACGACGCCCTTCGGGGATCCCGTGGTGCCCGCCGTGTAATACATGTACCGACCGGCCACCCGGCCCTCGGGGCGTCCGGTGGGCATGTCCACCAGCAGCTCGGCCAGCGGTCGCGCACCCTGGGCGGCAGGCAGCCCGACGACGCGTTCGCCGGGCAGGCCGCAGTCGGCGGCGGCCGGCACCGCTGCGGCGGCGCTGTCGTCGTCGACGAAGACCAGACGGGCTCCGCTGTCGCCGATCACGTGGGCGAACTCGCGCCGCGTCTGGTGGACCCCGGTGGGCACCAGGTAGACGCCGATCTGCCCGGCCGCGAGCTCGAGCGCGAGGTAGTCGGCGCTGTTGCGACTCGCGACGACGATGCTCTCGGCCCGCCCCGCACCCGCAGCGCGCAGGGCGTGGGAAAGCTGGTTCACCCGCTCCCCGAACTCGCCGGCCGCCCACTGGCGCCCGTCGACGTCGACGACCGCGATGCGGTCCGGGGCGCGCTCGGCGCCACCCCAGAACCAGCCGGCGTCGCTGCCCGGTTGCTGCGCTGCGTACTCGGGCGCCAGTGGCATCCGTCCTCCCCCGCTCGTGATCGCCGCGATGGCCCGGTCCGTCCTTGACCGGGGCAACATACTAGGTAGGATGTCAGCGACGTCACAGATGGTCAAGGCCGATCCGAGGGCCGCCTCCCAGGCGCCACGGTCCCGCCGGGCCACCGCAGAGGAAGGAGCTCCGGGTGCCGGACGCGCACGCCGACGACGAGCCGGTCATCCGCTGGGAGCAGGACGCGGACGGTGTCGTGACGCTCACGATGGACGACCCGCAGCAGACGGTGAACACGCTCAACGATCGCTTCACCGCCGCGCTGGCCCGCTGCGTCCAACGGCTTGAGGACGAGCAGCCCACCGTGCGTGGGGTGGTGCTGCGCTCGGGCAAGCGCTCCTTCCTGGCCGGAGGGGACCTGCGCCGGCTCGTCGCCATCGATGCGAGCGCCCGCGACGCCTTCCTGTGCGACCTCGAGCTGCGCAAGTCGCGCACGCGCCGGCTGGAGCGGTTCCCGTTCCCCGTCGTCGCCGTGCTCGATGGGCCCGCCATGGGCGGCGGGCTGGAGCTCGCGCTCTCCTGCCATCGCCGTATCGCCGTGGATGATCCCCGCGTCCTGGTCGGCCTGCCGGAGGTCACCCTGGGGCTGCTGCCGGGAGGCGGTGGCGTGGTCCGGCTCACTGCTCTGCTCGGCCCCGGCGCCGCGATGCCGCTGCTGCTCAGCGGCCGCCGCCTGACCGCAGCGGAAGCCGCCGGTCTCGGGATCGTCGACGAGCTCACCGCCGGTACCGAGGACGCCATCGCCCGGGCCCGTGCCTGGATCCTGGCCACCCCCGTCGGCGAGGTCGCGCAGCCGTGGGATCGCGGCGCCGATGCCACCGCCGGACCCCCCGCCGCAGTGGTCCCGGACAGCAACCCGGCCCGCGCGCGCATCCGGCGGCTGGTGGCCGACGCGCCCCGGCTGACCGTCGAGGAACGGCTGACCGCCGAGAGCGAGGGGCTGGCCGACCTGGTCGTGACAGCGGAGGCCAAGGCGACGATCCAGGTGGTCTTCTTCGACAGCGTGCTCCTCCGCAACCGCTACCGCGCCGCCCACGTGGCGCAGGTGCGACCGCTGGCCCTGGCGGTGCCCGCCGGCCATCCGGGCATCCAGGCGCCGGTCGCGGTGATACCGGCCGCCGAGGCCGACGCGCACGACGGCGTGGTTGCCGACGCGGTGGTGGAGAAGGTGCCTGCCGAACGGACCCGTCCGGCCGTGGCGGTGTCGGCCGACCGCATCGGCGACGGTGGGACGGTGGCCGAGGTGTGGCCGGGTGGCACCACGACACCGGAGGTGCTAGCGGGGCTCGCCGCCGCCGGCGTGCTGCCGCTGCTGCGCGGCGCCGGCGACCGGCCCCTCGCCGACGAGGTGCGCGACCGCGCCGTCGCGGCGGCGGCCAGTGAGCCCAGCGGAGCAGCCGCGCTGGCGTGGCTCGGGTTCGGGGCCCCCGTCAGCCCGGACGACGGCGATCCCGGCGAGACGGCCGCCGCAGCCCTCCGGTTGCTCGACCGGGTGGCCGCCGACCTCGCGGGGGCCGGTCTGCTGGCCTGCGCGGAGGACCTCGACGTGTCGTCGGTGCGGGCCGGCGGCTTCCCCCCGTGGACCGGAGGTGCCGCCCGCCGGGCCGCCACTGCGGCGGTGGCCGGGTGATCGCCGCCCTCGCGGGGCTGCGCGTCGTCGAGTTGGCCGGGCTGGGACCGGCGCCGTTCTGCGGCACACTGCTGGCCGACCTGGGGGCGGACGTGGTCCGCGTCGACAGGGCCACCCCGGGTCCACCGGCGGCCGGCGTACCCGACGACCCACGCACGGACTACCTCGGGCGCAGCCGCCGGTCGGTCGCCGTCGACCTCAAGCAGCCCGCCGGGAGGGAGGTGGTCCTCGCGCTCGCCGAGCGCGCGGACGTGCTGATCGAGGGCTTCCGCCCCGGGGTCGTCGAGCGCCTGGGGGTGGGGCCGGCCGACGCGCTGGCCCGCAATCCGCGCCTGGTCTACGGACGGATGACCGGGTGGGGGCAGGACGGTCCCTACGCCGGGACAGCGGGGCACGATCTCACCTACCTCGCGGTCACCGGCGCCCTGCACGCGATCGGTCGCGCCGATCAGCCCCCTCCCCCGCCGTTGAACGTGATCGGCGACTTCGGCGGAGGTGGTGCCTTCCTCACCATCGGCGTGCTGGCCGCGGTGCTGCGCGCCCGCGAGACCGGCCACGGGCAGGTCGTCGACGCCTCGATCGTCGACGGCACGGCCGCCCTGCTCGGCATGGTGCGCGGCTTCCACGCCGGCGGGGAATGGCTGGACCGGCGCCAGACGAACACCCTCGACGGAGGCGCGCCGTACTACGGGGTCTACCGCTGCTCGGACGGCCGCGACGTCGCCGTCGGCGCCATCGAGCCGCGATTCTGGGCCACCCTGCTCGCATGCCTCGGCGTCGCCGACGACCCGGTGCTCGCCGAGCGCGACGACCGGGCCGCGTGGCCCCGGGTCCGGGCCCGCCTCGCCGAGGTGCTGGCCACCCGGCCACGCGACCACTGGGTTGAGGCGTGCTCGGGTACCGACGCGTGCCTGGCCCCGGTGCTCTCCCTGGAGGAGTCGCTCGAGGATCCGCACGCTCGGGCCCGCGGCGCGTTCGCCGACGTCGAAGGCGTGCTCCAGCCGGCTCCCGCACCGCGGCTCAGCGCCAGCCCCTGCCGGCCGCCGTATCGCGCGCCCCGGGCGGGCCAGCACACCCGGGAGGTGCTCGCCGAGCTCGGGCTCGAGTGCACCCGGATCGACGAACTGATCGCGGCGGGAGCTGCCCGCCCGAGCGACGAGACGGCCGACACGGTCGGTGGAGGGGCGTACTGATGGAGATCTCCGGTCAGGTGGCACTGGTCAGCGGCGGGGCGTCGGGCCTCGGGCTGGCCACCGTCGAACGGCTGCTGGACCGCGGCGCACGGGTGGTGGTCCTCGACCTCCCCGGCTCGTCGGGCGCGGAGGTGTGCGACCGGCTGGGGCCAGGGGCGGTGTTCGTGCCCGGCGACGTCACCGACGCCGACGACGTCGCCCGAGCCGTGGCCGCGACCGAGGACCTGGGCGCCCTGCGGGTGCTGGTGCACACCGCCGGGGTCGGCGGCCCGCTCCGGATCGTCGACCGCGAGGGGCAGCCTGGCAGCCTGGAGGCCTTCGAGCGGGTGCTCCGGATCAACGTCGTCGGCACCTACAACGTCCTCCGACACGCCGCCGCCTGCATGGCCCGCCAGGAGCCGCTCGGCGAGGAGCGCGGGGTGTGCCTGCTCACCGCCTCGATCGCCGCGTACGACGGGCGGATCGGCCAGGTGCACTACGCCGCGTCCAAGGGCGGCGTGGTCAGCATGACCCTGCCGGCCGCCCGCGATCTGTCCGGCAAGCAGATCCGGGTCGTCACCATCGCCCCCGGCGTCGTCGACACCCCGCTGCTCGGCAAGCTCAGCGACGAGGTCCGCGCCGGCCTGGCCGCCGACGTACCCCACCCCCGCCGCCTGGCCACCGCGGACGAGTACGCCGCGCTGGCCCTGCACGTGGTCGACAACCCGATGCTCAACGGAGAGGTGATCCGTCTCGACGGCGCCCTCCGGATGAGCCCCCGCTGATCCCAGGAGTTCCGCATGCGTGAAGCAGTGATCGTCGACGCCGTCCGTACCCCGATCGGCCGCCGCGGCGGCGCCCTCGCCGGCCACCACCCGGTGGACCTCGGCGCGCAGGTCCTGCGGTCGCTCGTCGAGCGCACCGGCCTAGACCCCGCCCTGGTCGAGGACGTGGTCTGGGGGTGCGTGACCTCCATAGGCGAGCAGTCGTCGAACGTGGGTCGTTGGTCGGCCCTCGCCGCGGGCTGGCCGGACACCGTGCCCGGCACGACCATCGACCGAGCCTGCGGCTCTTCCCAGCAGGCGCTGGCGTTCGCGGCCGCGGGGGTGCTCTCCGGCCAGTACGACATCGCCGTCGCCGGCGGCGTGGAGTCGATGTCGCGGGTGCCGATGGGCGCTACCCGCAGCAGCGGGCACGGGCAGGCGCGGGGTCCGCGGATCGGCGACCGCTACGGTGACACGGACTTCTCGCAGGGGACGGCGGCCGAGATGGTGGCCCGCAAGTGGGGCCTGTCGCGGCAGCAGCTCGACGAGCACAGCCTGGAGTCCCACGCGCGTGCCGCGCGCGCCCGGGACGAGGGCCGCTTCGATGGCCAGCTCGTGCCGGTGGCCGGCCCCGACGGGGCGCCGGTGACCGCGGACGAGGGCATCCGCGAGGGCAGCACGGTCGAGTCGATGGCGAAGCTGCGCACCGTCTTCGACGAGGACGGCGTGGTCACCGCCGGTAACTCCTCGCAAATCTCCGACGGCGCCTCCGCGGTGCTGGTTATGACGCCGGAGCGGGCCGCACATCTCGGCTGTCGGCCGCTGGCGCGATTCCACAGCTTCGCCCTGACCGCCGTGGATCCCGTCCTCATGCTCACCGGCCCGATCAGCGCCACCGAGCAGGTGCTCGCCCGGTCGGGACTCGCCATCGGGGACATCGGCACCTTCGAGGTCAACGAGGCGTTCGCCTCGGTCACCCTGGCGTGGCTCGCCGAGACCGGCGTCGACCCGGCGCTGCTCAACCCCGACGGCGGCGCGATCGCGCTCGGCCACCCGCTCGGCTGCTCGGGCACCCGGCTGGCCACCACGATGGTGCACCGCATGGCGGCCACCGGCACCCGCTACGGGCTGCAGACCATGTGCGAGGCCGGCGGCATGGCCAACGCGATGATCATCGAGCTGCTCGACGGCGCCGCCGTCTGACCACCCGCGCCGGGGCGGCCGGGTCCACCGGCCCGTCCGTCCCGGCGCGCCGCGCAGTCGGCCGCCGCTCTTCAGCGGCCGCGCCACTCCGGCACGCGTCGTCCGAGGAACGCGGCGATGCCCTCCCGGGCGTCCGCCGACCGGTGCACGCGGGCCAGCGCGGCGTCCGACGCGGCCCAGCCGGCTCGGTCGCCCTCCTCGTCCAGCGTGGCCAGCGCTCCCATCGTCTCGCGAACCGCGAGCGGCGAGGACCGGCAGATCGCGGCCGCCAGCGCCAGCGCCTCCGCCGCCGCCTGCCCGGCCGGCACCACGCGGTTGACCAGACCCAGCGCGTGCGCACGGGCCGCGTCGAGCTCCGTACCGGCGACCAGCAGCTCGGTGGCTACCGCCCTGGGCAGCGCACGGCGGGCCCGGAAGAGCGCGCCCGACGAGGCGACCAGCCCGCGCCGGGTCTCCGGCAACGCGAACCGCGCCGAGTCCGACGCCACGACCAGGTCGCAGGCCAGCGCCAGCTCGAACCCGCCGCCGAAGGCCGGACCCTCGACCGCGGCGATCAGGGGCGTGCTCCGCCGGCGGCGCACCAGCCCGTACTCCCCGCCGCGCTCGGTGGCCGGACTGGCGCCTTCACCGAGGTCGGTACCGGCGGAGAAGACGAGCGGTGTCCCGGTGAGCACTCCGGCCCACAGGTCCGGGTCGTCCTCGAGCAGGTCGAACGCTTCGCTCAACCCGTGCGCCACGGAGCCGTCGATGGCGTTCCGCTTGGCGTCCCGCTCGATGCGGACCACCAGCACCCGCCCCTGCACCTCGGTGACGACCGAGGACTGCCCGCTCACCGTGTGACCTAGGTCCGCGACCCGACCGGCGCGACGGAAGCCGTCGGCTCCCTCGCTGCGGCCGGCGTGGAGGGCTCCGTGTCCGGTGGTCGACGCCGAGACTGTCGGCGGACCCGTTCCAGGATGGCCGCCAACCCGTCCGGCTCGAAGAGCAGCACGAGAATGACCGCAAAACCGTAGATGTACTGGGCCAGGTATCCGGGGTCCATCGACACGAACGGCAGGACGTCGCCGCCGTACTGGTTGAGCATTTGCGGGAGGGCGAAGACGAACACCGCTCCGGCCACGCCGCCACCGACGGAACCCAGCCCACCGATGACGATCGCAGCCAGGTAGTTGAGCGCCAGGGTCAACGTGAACGTCTCCGGCACGACGTGCGAGACCGACAGCGCCAGGAGGACGCCGCCGAGACCTGCGTAGATCGATGACAGGACGAAGGCCGTGGCCTTGGTCCGCCGCACGTCGATCCCGGCCACCGCCGCGGACACCTCGCCGTCCCGTACCGCCTCGAACGCCCGGCCCATGCGGCCGGCCAGGACGCGCCGGGCGAACACGTAGGCCAGCACCGCGAGCACGAGGCCGAGGAACCAGAGCCGGTGGTACGAGGTGAACTCGACACCGGCGACGTACAGGAACGGCTCGTCGTCGCCGAACGAGAAGCCGAAGACGGAGAAGGTCTCGACGTCACGGCCGTTGAACCCTCCGGTGACCGAGGGGATCTTGGTCAGCGCGAACGTGCCGATGAAGATCAGCGACACTGAGGCGACGCCGAGGGACAGTCCCTTCAGCCGGGAAGCGACGGGGCTGAACAGCAGCCCGGCCAGACCCGCGGTGAGGCAGGCGAGGACCATGGCCAGCAGCGGGGGCAGCTGCCACCCGCCGAGTTCCCCCTCGGGCGAGCCCGCGTAATGGCTGTAGGCGTACGCGCCGATCGCCACGAAGACGGCGTGACCGAGGCTCAGCTGCCCGGCGCTGCCCGACAGCAGGTTGAGCCCGATCACCGCGATGACGCTCGCGAACACGAACGTGCCGGTCTGCAGCAACGCCACGTCCGCGACGAAGGGCAGCAGCACGAGCAGCAGGACGAGTGCGAGGCGGAAGGCTCGACCGGACCGCGTCCAGGTCTGGGGAACGGCGACGGGGCGCGGGCCCCTGCGCGCCGCGGTGAGGTCAGACACGGACGGCCTCCTTGGCGCCGAACAGGCCGGCGGGACGCACGAGCAGCACGAGCAGCATCAGGATCCAGGGGGTGACGGGACCGAGGCCGCTGCCCAGGAAGCTCAACGACTGGCCGTAGCCGGTCACCAACGTCTCGGCGATGCCGACGACCAGCCCGCCGACCAGTGCTCCCCCGGCCGAGCTCATCCCGCCGATGATCGCGGCGGGGAAGGCGGCCAGCGCGGTCTGTGCGACGCCGAAGCCGAAGCCGGGCGTGGGGAACGAGACCAGGAAGACGCCGGCGACGACGGCGAGCACCCCGGCCAGCACCCACGCCCCGGCCGCGACCCGGCCCAGCCGGACGCCCATGAGGGCGGCGGCCTCCGCGTTCTCCGCGGTGGCCCGGGTGGAGATTCCCCACGACGTCCACTTGAGGGCGGCGAAGAAGCCACCGAGCAGCACCAGGCCGACCAGCAGCGCGAGCAGCCGGGCCAACGGCACGTTCACCGGTCCGACCGACACCACCTCGCTGCCCCACGGTCCGCCCACGTCCAGCACGTTGCTACCGATCCGCCGGGTGAGGTCGGTGAGCAGCACGATGTTGAGCCCGATGGTCATGATGAGCGCGACGTCGTGACCGGCTCCGCGCCGACGCAGCGGCGCGATGAGCAGCCTTTCCACCACGAGGGCGAAGACGGCTGCGGCGACGAGGCCGAGGACCACTGCCGTCAACCAGCCCGTCTCGTCCTTCATAACCGCGATCACGTAGATGCCGAGCAGCAGCATCGATCCGTGCGTGAAGTTCACGACCTCGGTGGCCTGGTAGATCACGACGAAGCCGAGCGCGAGCAGCGCATAGATGGCGCCCAGCGAGACGCCGTTGATCAGGAGCTCCACGAACGTGCTCATCGAGCCACCTCCTCTCGAGGCGTGGGGGTGCTCAGCGGATCGGCGCTCCCGCCGAGGTAGGCGCGGACGACCTCGGGATCGCGCTGGACCTGGGCAGGCGTACCGGAAGCGATGCGACGCCCGAAGTCCAGGACGGTCACCGAGTCGGAGATGCTCATCACCAGTCCCATGTCGTGCTCGACCAGCAGCACGGAGAGCTGCAGATCCCGGCGCAGGTCCCGGATCAGACCGGTGATGTGCCGGGTCTCCTGGCTGTCCATGCCGGCGGCCGGCTCGTCCAGCACCAGGACCTGCGGCTCCATCGCGATGGCGCGAGCGATGTCCACGCGCTTCTGGTCGCCGTAGGCCAGCAGCCCCGCCGGGACGTCGAGCTTGTCGGCCAGTCCCATGAACTCCGCGATCTCGAGTACGCGCTGGGCGTGCCACCGGTGCTCCTGGCGGGCCCACGGAAGCCCGAGCCCCGTGGCGACGACGCCGGACCGGGTCAGGTGGTGGCGGCCGACCATGAGGTAGTCGCGAACCGTCTGCCGCTTGCTCAGCGCGACGTTCTGGAAGGCGCGGGCGACCCCCAGCCCAGCGACCTCGTGCGGCCGCCGGCCGCTGATCACCTCGTCGCCCAGGCGCACTTCGCCGCTGGTGGGGCGGTAGACACCGGAGACGACGTTGAAGCACGTGGACTTGCCGGCCCCGTTGGGGCCGATGACGGCGTGCAGCTCACCGGGTTCCACGGTGAAGGACACCGAGTCCAGGGCGACCAGTCCCGCGAAGCGGACGGTCACGTCGTCGACGACCAGCCGACTGCTGACGGCACGTGGATCAGGCACGGGCCCACCTCGAAAGGTGGCGCTCCGGCTCGGCACCGGCCCCGCAGCCGACCTCACCCAGGTCGACGGCCGCCTCGCCGAGGTACAGCCGGCGCACCTCGTCGGATGCCTGGAGCTCCGCAGAGGTGCCGGAGAGGGTGAGACGGCCGACGTCGAGGACGTATGCGTGGGAAGCGAGTTCGAGGGCCACGGCCACGTTCTGCTCGACGAGGAGCACGGACGTGCCCTGCCGGTTAATCTCCCGCACGACCTGGGCGATCTGCGAGATGATGAGCGGCGCCAGCCCGAGGGAGGGTTCGTCCAGCAGGAGCAGTCGCGGCGTCGTCATCAACGCGCGGCCGATGGCGAGCATCTGCTGCTCGCCCCCGGACAGCAGCCCCGCCCGCTGCTGACGACGTTCCCCGAGGATGGGGAAGAGTTCCTCGACGCGGCGCACCGCCGGCTCGACCGTCCCCCGCGCAGCGGTGACCGCCCCTGCGCGGAGGTTCTCCCCGACCGTCATCCGTGTGAAGATCTTGCGCCCCTCGGGGACCTGGACGAGGCCGGAGCGGACGATCGCGGCGCTGTCGCGACCCACGATGTCCCGCCCGTCCCAGCAGATCCGTCCGCCCGTGATCCTCCCCTTGTGCAGCGGGAGCGTGCCGGAGACGGCTCGGAGCAGCGTGCTCTTGCCCGCCCCGTTGCTCCCCAGCAGCGCGACCACCGAGCCGTCGGGGACCCTGAGCGACACCTCCTTGAGCGTGGGCGCCCCGCGGTACGCGACTGATAGGCGTTCGATATCGAGCACAGGTCCTCCGGCATACGGGGTGTGAGCAGCGGGGCCCGGCGCGCTCGCCGGGCCCCGCGTCGGATCAGCCGAGCTCGAAGCCCGGGGCGCTTTCCCCGAGGAAGGGCTCCTCGGTCAGCAGGATCTCCGAGGCCAGGCCGGCGGAATCCACCTCGTGGATGAAGATCGACCGGGACGGCGTCTCACCCGCGTTCGTGTAGTCCAGCGGGACCAGCAGGCCGAGGGAGTCGACCTCCTCGGTCTCCTGGAACGCCTTCATCACACCCGCCCGGGTCAGGTCCTCGTTCTCGCAGGCGCTCTGCAGGACGCTGGCGAAGGCGGCGGCCGCGCCGAAGCCCCACATGGTGTTCTCGTTGAAGGAGTCGTTCGGGAACTCTTCCCGGAACGTGGAGATCAACTTGGCGACCGTCTCATCGCTGTCGTCCATCTGCCACGGCAGCGCCATGTACAGGTTCTCCTCGAGGTACCCGGCGACCGGGGTGTCGAGCAGACCCGGGTTGAAGCCGCCGCCGTTCACGGTGACCATCGGCACGGTCAGCCCCGCGGCTTCGGCCGCACCGGCGACGCTCGCGGTCATCGTCGGGGTCGAGTTGAGGATGATGGCCTCGACTCCCGCGTTGCGGAAGGCGGTGACGACGCCGGACATGTCGGTCGCCGAGGCCGCCACCTGCTGCGGGACCAGGGTGACGCCCGCGGCCTCGGCCGCAGCCTCCGCACCGGCCAGGACGGCGTCGCCGGACTCACCCTCGAGGTGCACGACGCCGACGGTCCCACCCCCGGGCACGAGCCCCTCGGACAGCAGCCAGTCGATGCTGTTGATGACCCAGTACTCCGCGGCAGGACCGGTGAGCATCATGTGCTCGCTCTCCAGCAGCGCGCTGGACCAGGACACCGGGATGGCGAGCACGTCGTCGGACTCGAAGCGGTCGAACAGCGCGACGTTCATGGGACCGCCGATGATGGCCGGAAAGCCGAGGACCTCGTTGCGCACCTGCGCGTACTGCGTGACGGTCCGCTGCACGTCGTACCCGGTGTCGAGGATCTCGAGCTCGATCTGCCGACTGCAGATGCCGCCCTGCTCGTTGAGGTGGTCGAAGTAGACCTGCTGTGCGTGGGCCAGGCTGACGCCGGCCGTCGCGAAGACGCCGGACATGTCGCTCAGGGTCGCCAGCCTGATGGTGTCCTCGGTGACGCCGACCCCCATGGCCACACCGTCCTCGCCGGCCTCGCTACCGGCGCTGTCACGTGCCTCGGTGCTGCAGGCGCTGAGCGTGACGGCCAGCACCGCAGAAGCGGCGGCGGCACGCGTGGTTCGAGCTCTCAAAGTCACTCCTCCTGAGTTCCGCGGGCCGTCGTCTGTGGCGTCCCGGAGCTACCTACCCGGTAGGATGTGGTCCGTGGCACAGTCTGTCAAGGCGCCACGGGCTGATCCCCGTGCCGCCTCCCGGCACTCGACGGAGACTGTTCGGGGTCGTTGGATGACGTGCCGTCAGCGCGTAGCCGAATGAGAGTGGGTGGCCATGCGGCCAGGAAGTGCACGAACCGATGAGTCCGCCCGCCGCGGCGCCGAGGTGCTCGACGCGAGCGCGAAGGTGTTCGCCCGGCAGGGCTACGAGGGCACCAGCATCGACGACATCGCCGACGAGCTCCAGAACACCAAGGGGCGCGTCTACCACTACTACCGGAGCAAGGCCGAGCTGCTCATCGGCGTGGTGAAGAAGGGGACGTCGGAACTGCTCGAGGAAGTGCGCCCGGTCGCGTCGGATGACTCGGTGAACGCGACCGAGCGGCTGCGTCGGATGGCCCACACCCACGCGATGAAGATGATGACCAGCCACGCCTACCAGTTCGTCACGCTCCGGCACCTCAACCACCGGTTCGACGACGCGCCGGCTCGTGAGCGCGAGGCGTGGAACGCCCTAGGTGAACTGCGCGACGAGTACGAGTCGCTCTTCAGCAGGGTGATCGAGGACGGTCGCGCCTCGGGGGAGTTCGTGGTGGCCGACGTGCGCAACGCCGTGCGCGCGATGCTGGGGGCCCTGAACTGGATCACCGTCTGGTACCGCCCGGACCCGTCCGGCGCGGTCGACCCCGTCGTGGCCGGCAGGATCGCCGACTCGATCACCCGGTTCTGCGTGGCCGGCGTCCGGGAAGAGTTGTGAGCGGCATCCCGCACCTGTTCCGGGAGCTGCGGCTTCGCGACGTCGTGCTGCGCAACCGCGTCGTCGTCTCGCCCATGTGGCAGTACCTCGGCGAGAGGGGGCACCCGACGGACTGGCACCTGATGCACCTCGGCAGGTTCGCCGACGGCGGCGCCGGGCTCGTCTTCCAGGAGGGGACGACGGTCGAGCGGCGCGGGTGCGGCACCCTCGGCGACCTCGGCATCTGGTCCGACGACTTCCTCCCCGGACTGGCCCGCCTCGCCGCGGTGATGCGGACCGGTGGCACCGTGCCCGGCATCCAGCTCATGCATGCCGGCCGCAAGGCCAGGTTCGAGACGCCGATGGCGGGCCGCGGCCCGCTGCAACGCACGCCCGACATCGACGACTGGGACGACTGGGATCCCGTGGCCCCGTCCGCCGTCGCCGTGAGGGAGGACTTCCCCCCGCCCCGCGAGATGACCGCGACCGACATCGAGGAGGTGGTGGCGGCCTTCGCCGCGGCCGCCCGTCGTGCGGACAGGGCCGGCTACGACGTCGTGGACCTCCACGGTGGCCACGGGTACCTGCTGCACCAGTTCCTGTCACCGCTCACCAACCGGCGGACCGACGCCTACGGCGGGGCGGCCTCGAACCGCATGCGCCTCCTGCTCGAGGTGGCGGAGGCCGTCCGGGCGTCCTGGCCCGGAGGGAAGCCGTTGTTCGTCCGGCTGTCCTGCCAGGACGGCGCCGGCTGGACGATCGACGACACCCTCACGTTGACCCGGGAGCTGCTGGCTCGCGGCGTCGACGTGATCGACTGTTCGTCCGGAGGCCTGGTCGGCTCACCCCTGAAGGCCGGGGAGACGCCGTCGTACGGCTACCAGGTCGAGTTGGCGCGGGCGGTCCGCGAGGCCACGGGCGGACGGACCATGGCAGTCGGCCTGATCGTGCACGCCGACCATGCCGACGCGATCGTCCGCGACGGCTGCGCCGACCTGGTCGCGGTCGGCCGCGAGGCGCTGCACAACCCCAACTGGCCGCTCGATGCAGCCCTGCGCCTGGGCGTCGAGGACCCGTACGCGTTGACCGCACCCAACTCCGCGTACTGGTTGCGCCAGCGCGCCAGGTCCGTGCCCGGCCTCGTCCCCTCCACGCTGCGGGGCGCGTCCGCCTGACCTCTGGACCCACGAGCCCGACGCCCTCTGGACGTCGGGCTCGTGGGCGTGCGGAGGTGGCGGCGATTCGCCGCACGAGATGTCCGGACCGAGATCGGCAACGCCCTCCACGGGGTTGACGGCGACGTGACGCAGACTACATCCTACGCGGTATGTTGCCCCAGCCCGGAAGGACGCATCCATGAGCCCCGTTCGATCCAAGGCCCTATGGGCTGCCGCTGTCGTCACCGTGGCTGCCACGGCCTCCGCGTGTGCGAGCACCGCCCAGTCGTCCGGCGAGGATGAGCCCGGTGGGACGTCCTACCCGGACAAGAGCGTGCGCGTGATCGTCAGCTACGACGCCGGGAGCACCACCGACAACATCGCCCGTGCGGTGGCCTCGTGCATGGAGCAGGAGCTCGGCCAGTCGTTCCTGGTGGAGAACCGCCCTGGTGGCAGCGGGATCGTCGGGACCACGGCCCTCGTCGACTCCGAGCCCGACGGTTACACCCTCGGCCTGCAGACCACCAGCACCTCGGTGCTGGCGCCGCTGGCCGCCGAGGACGTCACCTACGACACCTCCGCGTTCGCGCCGATCGGGGTGGCCGCGAGCGTGCCCTACGTCATGTACGTCGACGCCGACTCACCGTTCGCCGACGCCGAGGCGGTGTTCGCCGCCGCCGAGGCCGCGCCGGGCACCGTCGTGGCGGCGACACCGGGTGAGAGCACCCTTCCGGGCTTCATCCTCGGCGCGATGATGCAGAAGAACTACGGGATCCAGTTCGGCCAGGTGCCGATCGCCTCGAACGCGGAAAACCTGCGCGGCATCCAGGCCGGCGACTACCCGGTCGCCTTCACCACCCTGTCGAACGAGATCCTGGCCGCCGCCGAGGCCGGTGACGTCCGCATGCTGGCCACGAGCATGGAGGCGCCGCCGTCCTTCCTGGCCGACGTGCCCACCTTCGCCGAACTCGGCTACGACGACCTGCTGCCCCCGGCCGGCCAGGCGTCGCTGTTCTACCTGAGCGCGCTGGAGGGGACGCCGGACGAGGTGATCGACGCCCTCGCCGGGCCGCTGGAGACCTGCGTGGCCGACGACGCGGTCCGCTCGCAGATCGGCGAGGAGTTCGCCGCGGAGGACGTCGTCGGGCCAGAGGCGTTCCGTCAGCAGTTGGACGAGCTCTCCGAGTCGCTCTCCACCGCGATCGGCTGAGCCGGATGTCCGTGCGGACCACCCCCGCGACGGGCGCCACGACGGAGTCCTCGGCCACGGCGCGCCCGGTCGCGCCCGGCCGGGGCCCCGGGCGCCGGCTGGCGGTCGCCGGCGTCCCGTCCGCCCTCGGCATCGGCGGACTCCTGCTGTCCGCGCAGCTCGGCGTCTGGGACGAGTCGCTCCCTGGCCCCGGGTTCTACCCGTTGCTCGCCAGCGCGCTGATCACCGGCGCGGGCGTCACCCTCTTCCTCCGCCAGAGCGACGCCGAACTGGAGGACGCCACACCCGGCGAGACAGCGCGGGTCGCCCTCGGCATCGGGCTACTGCTGGCCTACGCGGTGCTCTTCCCACTGCTGGGCGTCGTGACGACGTCCTTCGTCATCAGCCTGCTCTGGCTGAAGGTGCTGGCCCGGGAGTCGTGGCGGACGTCGCTGGCGATCGCCGTCGGCGCCACCGCGTTCATCTACGTGCTCTTCGTCCGCCTGCTGCAGCTGCCGCTGCCGCTCGACGCCTTCCTGCCGAGGTGACATGGACGCGCTGAACGGCCTGACGACGGGCCTGTCCGTCGTCGCGGACCCCGCCAACCTGCTCTACATCGTGCTCGGCGTCCTGCTCGGCATGGTCGTCGGCATCCTCCCCGGCCTGGGGCCGACCGCGACCATCGCGATCCTGCTGCCGATCACCTTCTCGCTCGAGCCGGCAACGTCGCTGATGATGCTGGCCGGGGTCTACTACGGATCGATGTACGGCGGCACCATCACGTCGGTCCTGCTGAACCTGCCCGGCGAGGCCGCCTCGGTGGTCACGACGCTGGACGGCTACCAGATGGCCCGCAAGGGTCGTGCCGGCCCGGCCCTGGGCATCGCGGCGATCGGCTCCTTCGTCGGCGGCATCGCGGGCACGCTGGCGCTGCTGCTGGTCGCCGCGCCGCTGGCCGTCGTGGCCGCGAAGTTCGGCTACCCGGAGTTCGCGACGATGGCCCTCCTGGGGTTGCTCTTCGTCACCGCGCTGTCCAGCGGGTCCACGGCCAAGGCGTTCGTGGCGGCGGGCGCCGGTCTCCTCCTGGCCGCCGTGGGGCTGGACCCGGTATCGGGATCGCCGCGGCTCACCTTCGGGTCCACCGAGATGATGGGCGGGATCGACTTCGTCGCACTCGCCATGGGCGTCTTCGGGCTGGGCGAGGTGCTGTACAACCTGCGCCACTCGGGTGAACCGGACGTCCTCACCCGCAAGATCCGGGTGTGGCCGTCGCGGGCGGAGCTCCGCCAGTCGCGCGGCGCCATCGCCCGCGGCACCGGCATCGGCACCGTCCTGGGACTGGTGCCCGGGGCCGGCGGCACCCTGTCGTCCCTGATGTCCTACGCGCTGGAGAAGCGGGTCTCCAAGGACCCCTCCCGGTTCGGCGAGGGTGCCATCGAGGGGGTGGCCGGACCCGAGACGGCCAACAACGCCGGGGCCACGACCAGCTTCGTGCCGCTGCTGACCATCGGCATCCCGTCGAACTCGGTGATGGCCCTCATGTTCGGCGCGCTTTTGATCCAGGGCATCACGCCGGGGCCGACGCTGATCACCGAGCAGCCCGGCGTCTTCTGGGGCGTTATCGCCTCGATGTTCGTCGGGAACCTGATCCTGCTAGTGCTCAACCTGCCGCTGGTCGGCGGGTTCATCCAGCTGCTGCGGGTGCGCATCGGCGTGCTGGGGGCGCTGACCATCCTCGTGTCGATGGTCGGTGTCTACGCCGTCAACGTGCGCAGCTTCGACCTGTTCTTCGTCGTCGTCATGGGCATCGTCGGCTACTGGATGCGGCGCACCGGCTTCCCGGCCGGGCCCCTGGTCCTCGCCTTCGTGCTCGGCGACATCATCGACCAGGCCGTGCGCAGCTCGCTGCTGGTGTCGCGCGGCGACTTCAGCATCTTCGTCACGCGGCCGGTGTCGGCCGCGTTCCTGGGCCTGTGCGTCCTCGTGGTGGTCTGGCAGGTGGTCTCGCGCGTGCGGACCGCCCGCGCGGTACGCGGACACCGGACCGACCACACCGAGACCGCCGTGCCCACCGAGACCGAGGGATACCGATGAACGACGGACGACGCGTCCTGGTGACGGGCGCGAGCAAGGGCATCGGCCGGGCCACCATGCGCCGGCTTCTCGAGGACGGCTACCGGCCGATCGGGGTGGCGCGGTCACGCCCGGACGACCTGGACCCCGCCGAGGAGTTCCACGAGTGCGACCTGATGGATCTGGACGCCACCCGCGAGCTCATCGCCGAGGTCGCGCGTGAGGAGCCGGTGTACGGCCTGGTGAACAACGCCGCCATGTCGCCGACCACCTCGCTCGACGACTGCTCGCTGCAGGACATGGACGCCGCTTACCGGATCAACGTGCTCGCCCCGCTCCTCCTCACCCAGGGAGTGGTGCCGGGCATGCGAACCCTCGGCGGCGGGCGGATCGTGAACATCGGTTCCCGCGCAGCCCTGGGCAAGGTTAACCGCACCGCCTACGCGGCGGCCAAGTCCGGCCTGGTCGGGGCGACGCGCACCTGGGCCCTGGAGTTGGCACCGGACGCCATCACGGTCAACGTGGTAGCGCCAGGGCCGATCGACACCGAGCTCTTCCGAACCGCCTCGGTGCCGGGACACCCGCGCACGGAGGCGTTGCTGGCCGCCGTCCCCCTGCAGCGGGTCGGCGCGCCCGAGGAGGTCGCGCACGTCATCGCCTTCCTGCTCGACGACCTGGCCGGCTTCGTGACCGGGCAGACCGTGCACATCGACGGCGGGCTGACGATCAGCGCGGTCAAGCCGTGACCGAGGCGCAGTTCGACGTCCTCGCCGAGGGTCTGGCCTTCCCGGAGGGGCCGGTGGTGCTGCCGGGTGGGGAGGTCGGCGTCGTGGAGGTGCGCGCCGGAACGGTGACCGCGGTCGCCGACGGCCGGTGCCGGACGCTCGCACGCCCCGGCGGCGGCCCGAACGGGCTGGCATGGGGGCCGGACGGGCTGCTGTACCTCTGCAACAACGGCGGCCTCGGATGGGTGCAGCACGGGGAGGTGCACCGGCCGCACGGCACCGCACCGGACTACGACACCGGCCGTATCGAGACGCTGGACCCGGTCACCGGAGAGGTGCGCCGTCTCTACGACCGGTGCGGGGAGTTCCCTCTGCGCGGACCCAACGACCTGGTGTTCGCGCCGGACGGTTCCCCCAGTGCCGGGGGGTTCTGGTTCAGCGACCTGGGCAAGAACCGGGCACGGGAGCGCGACTTCGGTGGGGTCTACTGGGCGGCCTGGGACGGTTCCCGGATCGTCGAGGCGGCCTATCCCATCCCCGGTGGCGCCAACGGCGTGGGGCTGAGCCCGGACGGATCGGTGCTGTACGCGGCTGAGACCGAGAGCGGCCGGCTCTGGGCCTGGGACGTGCTCGGTCCGGGCCGGTTGTCGCGTGAACCGTGGCCGAGCGCGCACGGCGGCCGGCTGCTCTGCCAGCTCCCCCACGGCCGGCGGCTGGACAGCCTCGCGGTGACCGCCGCCGGCAACGTGGTACTGGGCACCCTGGTCGCCGGCGAGCTGACCACGGTCAGCCCGGACGGGGACGTGCTCGACGTCCTCCGCTTCCCCGACGTGATGCCGACCAACGTCTGCTTCGGCGGACCGCAGATGGGGACTGCCTACGTGACGCTGTCGATGACCGGGCGGCTGGTGCGGATGTCGTGGGCCGAACCAGGCCTCGTCCTGCCCTTCCAACCATCGCCGCCGAGCTGACCGGTCGCGCATTGCTCGGTGGAGTGGACCGCGGCCCGGGCCCGGCCGGCTGACGCCTCACTCCTCGGCGTCCTCCTCCTGATCGCCGCGGGTCAGCTGGCGCAGCTCCGTGACGACGTCGGAGGCGACCGCACCCAGCGAGACGAGCGCCCCGGAGACCAGCCGCCGCACCCCCTGCACGTCCAGGCCCAGCGCGGCGCCGACGCCCGCAGCGGCGTCCAGCCCGCCGAGCTCACCGGTGGCCGGCCTCCGCTCCACGAGCTCGGGCGACCAGCGCATCGCGTCCCCCGACAGCGTCCAGTCCCCGGTCGCGCCGTCGATGGCGTCGGTGACCGGGTTCCCACGAGCCGACGAGTCCATCACCGCCTCCTCCCGGGGTCGCGCTCCCATGGTGACCCCAAACCCCGGCGTCGGGAAGGTGGTCGGCGCCGCCGTCAGGTGCGGGTGAGCGCCAGCAGGGCGATGTCGTCGGCCCGGTGCTCCCCGGTCAGCTCGGACAGCAGCCGGTCGCACAACTCCTCGGGGTCCCCCTTCCACGCCCGCGCCGCCACCTCGACCAGCCGGGCCAGCCCCGCGTCGATGTCGGCCCCCGGGCTCTCCACCAGCCCGTCGGTGAACAGCAGGAGCGCCGCGCCCTCCGGGAGCACGCCGCTCCACTCCGCCGCGGGCGCCGGCGGGGCACCGAGCATGCGGGTCGGCCGCACCGGCAGGGGCTCCGCCCTGCCGTCGGCGCACAGGAGCGGCGGCAGGTGCCCGGCCGAGGCGATCCGCAGCTCGCCCGACGCGGGGTCCAGCGTCGCGAAGAGCACGGTCGCCATCCGCTGCAGCTCGAACAGCGCCCAGTTGCGCTGCAGCCGCTCGATCAGCACGGCCGGCGAGGGCCGGTCGGCCGACATCGCCCGCGTCACGCTGCGCAGCTGGCCCATGGTGGCCGCGGCCGTGATGTCGTGGCCGACGACGTCCCCGACCGTGAGCCCGACCTGGTCGCCCGGCAGCCGGACGACGTCGTAGAAGTCGCCGCCGACGTCGACCCCCCGGGTCGCCGCCAGGTAGCGCACCGCCGTCGCGAGCCCCGGGACGGCGGGGGGCGAGGGCGGCAGCAGGCTGGCCTGCAACGTGTGGGAGGTCCGCTCCTCGAACTCCAGCCGCAGCGCCTTGTCCACCACCTGCGACAGCTGCAGGGCCAGCTGCTCGGCCACCTCGACGTCGGCGGGCGTGAAGGGCGCCCGGTGCCGGTCGGCCGCGAACGTGACCACCCCGAGCCGCCGGCCGTCCACGATCATCGGTACGCCCACCACGCCGACCAGCTCCAGGTGGCCGACGGCCTCCCGGAACGCGTCGTCGGGCGCGACGGACTCGAGGACCGCCCGCGCCTCGTCCAGGTCGCGGATCCACTGCGTCCGGCCCTCGCGCAGCGCGCGCACCGAGGGGTGCAGCGGGGACCGCACCGGTGGGTGGCTGCCGCGGAGCCGGTCGAGCACCGCCTGGAGGTCGGGGTCCCGATGGCGGGCGACGGGCTGGTGCGGGCCGTGCTCGGTGACCATGTCGATCACGCAGACGTCGGCGAGCCGGGACACGACCAGGCCCGCCAGCCGGTGCACCGTCTCGGTGACGTCGCGGGCTTCGTTCATCAGCCGCGTCGCCTCGAGCAGGAACGCCGCCCGCTCACCCTGCTGGCGGGTCTCCTCGTGCAACCTCACGCGCTCCAGCGCCTGGCCCGCCTGCCGGCCGAGCGTCCACAGCAGGTCGACCTCGGCCGGCGAGAGCGGCCGGTGCTCCCCCGGCTCTTCCAGGCTGATCAGGTCACCGCGCGCCGGTGCACCCCGGGAGAGCACCAGCACCCCCAGCCGCTTGGAGTCGGCCGACACCGGGACGACGACGAGATCGGTCAGCCCGTCCGCCGCCATCGTCGCCGCGAGCTCCGGTTGGTCGGCCCGCAGCCGGTCGTCGAGCACGATCGACCGCAGCCCCTGGGCGAGCTCCAGGGCCAGCCGGCTGCCGGCGGCCTCGCGGAGCCGCCGCAGCAGCTCCCGCGACACGCCCTCCGAGCGCACCGGCCGCAGCGCCGGGAGCTCATGCGCGTCCGGCTCGCCCTCGACCAGCACCAGCGCGGCACCGCTGGCCCGCAGCGCCGCCCGCCCCCGCTGCACGATCACCGTCGCCACGTCCTCGGGCGTCGCCGCGGCGGCCAGGTCGAAGACCACCTTCTGCACCACGCGGGATCGGGCCTCGGACTCCTCCGCCAGCCGCTGTGCCGCGAGCAGCTCCCGCTCGTAGCGGCGGCGCGCCGTCGCCTCGAACAGCGTCGCGCGCACCAGGAGCGGGGCACCCTCCTCGTCGCGCACCTCGACGGCGTTGAGCAGGCACGGCAGCAGCGAGCCGTCGATCCGGGTGATGTCGATGGCGATCTCGCGCACCATCCCCTGCAGGCGCAGCAGGGGCAGCAGGTGGGTGTTGTAGAAGACCCGTCCCCCGATGCTGAGCAGGTCCTGCAGCCGCTGGTCCAGCAGGTCCTCCGGCGCCCGGCCGGTCCACGCGCAGAACGTGCGGTTGGCCTTCACGATCCGCCCGTCGGGCAGCGTGGAGAGGTACCCCATCGGCGCGTTCTCGTAGAGGTCGGCGGGATCTTCGTCGAGCAGGCGCTCCAGCCGGTCGCCCGTGTCCTCGGGGCCGGTCACCGCGCGCCGTCCGCGGCGGTCACGGCGTCAGGAAAGCGCGGATGGCGGCCGTCGTCTCCTCCGGCGCGGACAGCTGGGGGACGTGACCGGTGGCGCGCATGCGCACGAGCACGCTGCCGGGGATCTGCCGGTGGACGTACTCGCCGACGGCGTCCGGCGCGATCGCGTCGGCGCTGCACTGCAGGACGAGCGTGGGCACCCGGACGCCGGGCAGGTCGGCGCGGTTGTCGGACAGGAAGGTGACCCGCGCGAACTGCCGGGCGATGTGCGGGGCGGTGCGGCAGAAGCTGTTGGTGAGCTCCTCGGCCAGCTCCGGCCGGTCGGGGTTGCCCATGATCACCGGGGCCATCTGCGTGGACCAGCCCAGGTGGTTGCTGTCCAGCGCGTCGAGCAGCTCGACGATGTCGGTGCGGGTGAACCCGCCGACGTACCCCTCGTCGTCCACGTACCGGGGGCTGGGGCCGACCATGACCATGGCGCCGAACAGCTCGGGCGCCCGGTGGTGGGCCAGCACGCCGATCATCGCGCTCACCGAGTGGCCGACGAAGACGACGTCGGTGAGCGCGAGCTCGCGGCAGATCTCGACGACGTCGCACGCGTACCCGTTCAGCGAGTCGTACTTCTCGGGGTCGTAGGCCGAGAGGTCCGACTGCCCCGACCCGACGTGGTCGAAC
Organism: Blastococcus sp. SYSU DS0533; assembly: GCF_054050775.1. NCBI lineage: Bacteria > Bacillati > Actinomycetota > Actinomycetes > Geodermatophilales > Geodermatophilaceae > Blastococcus > Blastococcus sp. SYSU DS0533. Next base: position 61,362 of record NZ_JBJGZZ010000007.1, read on the forward strand.
AGCACCACCCGGTGATCGACGGCGAAGTCCGGGGCGACCAGCCGCCAGAGCGTCTGGTCGCAGCCGAAGCCGTGGGCGAAGACCATCGGCCGCCCCTGGGGCGGGCCGGTGACGTTCACCCGGTTGCGCGGAACGACGCTGCCCACGGACCCGACCGTAGTGGAACGGACGCCGCGTGTGGTCGATCCGCGCCTTCCCAGCGGAACAGCTCCGGCCGCCACAGGTCACGCTCGGTGACCCCGGCGCGACCCAGCGTCCCGCGCCGCCGCACGCCTCCCCGCAGCCCGGCGGGCCGGGAAAACGGCTGACCCCGCCGGGCCACCGGGCCCTACCCTCCCGGCATCCCGCGCTCCGGCCGATCCCGGAGCACCGGCCCGACCCGCTGAACGAGGTGCGCACCATGACCGCTACCGCGGTCCTTCCCCCGACCGTCCCGCTCCCCCGGCGCCCGGCCGACCCGGAGCTCCCTGCCGCGTCCTCCCCCACCCCGCGCCGCGCGGCCACGTGCCAGCGGGTGCTCCACCAGCTCGTGCGCCGGGAGCTGCGCACGCTGGCCGACGTCGCCTCCTGGGCCCCCGACGGCGAGTGCGCCCGCACCGGGACCCTGACCCGCCACGCCGCGCTGGTCGCCCGCCTGCTGCTGCACCACCACGCCGTCGAGCGGGAGTCGCTGTGGCCCGCCCTCCTGCGCAGCGCGCCGCCGAGCGCCCGCCCGGCGGTGTCCACCGCCGTCGCCGGCTGGACGAGCTCGTGCGCCCGCATCGACGCGGAGCTGCGCGACCTGGACACCGCGGCCCGTCAGTGGGCCTGCTCCGGCAGCGGCCGGGCACGCGAGACCTTCGCCCGCGCCTGCCGGCGGCTGGCCGACGACGTCGACGCCCAGACCGCCGACGAGGAGGCGACCCTCCTCCCACTGCTCGACGCGCACCTGGCGGATGCAGAGTGGGTGGCCGTCACCCGTTCCGCGCGCTGCGGGCTCTCCGGGCGCGAGCAGCTGCTGGTGCTCGGGCTCGCGCTCGAGGACTGCGCCGCCGCCGACCGCACCCGCTTGCTCGGTGGCCTGCCGCGCGGCACGCGGCTGGCCTGGCGGCTCTGGGGCGGGGGCCGCTACCGCGCCTCCGTCGTCCGGCTGCGCGGCGCCCCACCCGCCGCCTGAGCCGTCCCGACCCGGTGCCGGATCAGTAGCGGGACGTCCCGCAGTCGCGGCAGCGCTTGCGCGCGCTCATCTCGCGCCCGTGGCAGTTGTCGCAGACCCAGGTGGTCCGCTCCTTCGTCGCGGTGCTCATGGCTGGTCCTCCCCTCGTCGTCGTGCCGACGACGCTAGGGAACCGGTATGTCCAGAAGGTGTCCGCAGAGTTGCGATGGAACGCGAACTAATCCGGCACCCGTGAGCGACCCGGCTACCGGCGGCCGCGGGCGAACGGGCCCTGCAACGCCGCCCACTGCAGCAGCATGATCGTCTTCGCGTCGGCGATCCGGCCGTCGGCCACCATCCGCAGCGCCTCGTCGAACGGGAGCTCCACGACCTCGATGTCCTCCCCCTCCTCGGCCAGCCCGCCGCCGTCGGCCGTGCGGTCGGCCGCCGTGTAGGGGGCGGCGTAGAAGTGCAACCGCTCGGTCACCGAGCCGGGGCTCATCCAGACGTCGAAGACGTGCTCGAGCTCCCCCACCGTCACGCCCAGCTCCTCCTCCGCCTCCCGGCGGATGGCGGTCTCGGCGTCGTCCTCGTCGAGCAGCCCGGCGGCGGCCTCCAGGAACATGCCGTCGGGGTGACCGTTCACGTACACCGGGAAGCGGAACTGCCGGGAGAGCAGGACGGTCCCGCGGGCGACGTCATGGAGCAGGATGGTCGCCCCGTTGCCGCGGTCGTAGGTCTCCCGCGACTCGGTCACCCAGGTGCCGTCCGCGCGGCGGTACTCGAAGGTGGTCCGGCGCAGCACGTGCCAGGCGCTCGCCACGAGCTCCACGTCGGTGATCCGCACCCGCGGATTACCGCTGAGGTCGCGGCCCACGCGGTCCAGACCGGTGCGGCCGCGGGCGTCGGGGACATCGATGCCGGGAATCTGCGTCACCCGCAGGACGCTAGTGCGCGAGGCACACCTCCCGGGCACGGTCCGCGTGCGCAGAATGAGCAGCTGCCCGGGGCGGCACGCGACGTGCCGTGGGCACTCCACCCCCACCAGAGAGCGAAGAGGTTGTGACGACAGTTCGTGCGACCGGGTCCCCCGACGACGGGACCGCGGCCGAGCAGCCCTACGTCAGCGGGCTGTACCACCGGCTCGACGAGGTCCGCGCCCGCACCGTCGCCCGGCTCGACGAGGCGCTGGCCACCGTGCCGCACAACCCGCAGGCGGTCGGCGAGCGCGAGGCCGCGGTCGAGCTCCACACCCAGCGGATCGTCGCGCTCGACGCCGCAGACAGCGGGCTGTGCTTCGGCCGGCTCGACCGGCACGACACCGACGTCCCCCGCTACATCGGCCGCATCGGCCTCTTCGCCGAGGGCGGGGCCGAGGAGCCGCTGCTCGTCGACTGGCGCGCCCCCGCGGCTCAGCCCTTCTACACCGCCACGCCGCTGCACGACCTCGGCGTGCGGCGCCGCCGGCACATCCGCACCCGAGGGCGCACCGTCGTCGGCGTCACCGACGAGACCCTCGACCTCTCCGACCCCGACCTCGCGCAGCGGTCCGGGCTGGCCGGCGAGTCGGTGCTGCTGGCCGCGCTCAACGCCAACCGCACCGGCCGGATGAACGACATCGTCCGCACCATCCAGGCCGAGCAGGACCGCATCATCCGGGCCGACCACCGCGGTGTCCTGGTCGTCCAGGGCGGTCCCGGCACCGGCAAGACCGCCGTCGCCCTGCACCGCGCGGCCTACCTGCTCTACACCCACCGCGAGCGGCTGGCGCGCAGCGGGCTGCTGATCGTCGGCCCCTCCCCCACCTTCCTCGGCTACATCGCCGACGTGCTGCCCTCCCTCGGTGAGACCGGCGTGGTGCTCACCGACATGGGCGGCCTGCGGCCCGGGCTGCAGGCGCACGCGGCCGAGGCGCCGGAGGTCGCCGAGGTCAAGGGGCGGCTGGCGATGGTCGACGTCGTCACCGCCGCCGTCCGCAACCGGCAGGCCGTCCTCGACGCGCCGGCGAACCTGACCGTCGACGGGACGCCGCTGCGCTTCACCAAAGCCGACGCTGCCCGCGCGCGCAGTCGCGCCCGGGCGGTCTCCCGGCTGCACAACGAGGCCAGGCCCGCGTTCGCCCGCGCGGTCGTCGACCTGATCGCCGGCAAGTACGCCGACAAGCTCGGCGCGAACGTGCTCGACGGTGGCAACCTGCTCGACCGGGGCGATCTGGCCGCGCTGCGCCAGGAGGTCGCCGCCGAACCCGCCGTGCACGCGCTGGTCGAGCGGTTGTGGCCCCGGCTGAGCGCCGAGCGCCTGCTGCGTGACCTCTTCGCCGACCCCCGGCGGCTGGCGGCCGCGACCCGCGGCTGGGCCGAGGCCGACCGCGAGCTGCTGCTGCGACCGGCGTCCGCGCCGTGGACCCCGGCCGACGTGCCCCTCCTCGAGGAGGCCGACGAGCTGCTCGGCGTCGACGACAGCGCCGAGCGGGCCGCCGCCCGCAGGGAACGGCAGCGCCGGCTGCGCCACGCCCAGGAGACCCTCGACCTGCTGCACGGCTCCCGCTCCACCGACTGGGAGACCGAGGAGGAGTCCGAGGAGCTCTCCGCCGGCGACCTCCTCGACGCCGAGGGCCTGGCCGAACGGCAGGAGGTCGGTGACTCGCGGTCGACGGCCCAGCGCGCCGCAGCCGACCGCACCTGGACCTACGGGCACGTCATCGTCGACGAGGCGCAGGAGCTCTCGGCCATGGCCTGGCGGGTGCTGCTGCGCCGCTGCCCCACCCGGTCGATGACCCTGGTCGGCGACGTCGCCCAGACCGGCTCGGCGGCCGGCGCCAGCAGCTGGGGTGAGGTGCTCGAGCCGGCGCTGGGCGCCCGGGACCTGCGCGGCTGGCGCCTGGAGGAGCTCACCGTCAACTACCGCACCCCCGCGGAGATCATGGACGTCGCCGCCGACGTGCTGGCCGCGGGCGGGGCCGTGACCTCCGCGGCCCGTTCGGTGCGCTCCACCGGTGAGCAGCCGTGGGCCCGTGCGGTCACCGAGGACGGCCTGGTCGCGGCCGTCGCCGAGGCCGCGGCCGAGCTCGACCGCGAGGAAGGCACCCTCGGGGTCGTCGTGCCGCGCAGCCGGCTGGCCGCCGTCACCGACGCCGTCCGCGCCCGGGTGCCCGCCGCCTCGGCCGACGGCGACCTGACCGCCGGGCCCGTGGTCCTCACCCCGGAGGGCAGCAAGGGGCTGGAGTTCGACTCGGTGCTGGTCGCGGACCCGGTCGGGATCATCACCGAGGGCGTGCGCGGCCACAACGACCTCTACGTCGCGCTCACCAGGGCGACGCGGCGACTGGGTGTGGTGCACGCCGGCGAGCTCCCCCCGGAGCTCAAGCGGCTCGACCCGCGCTGACCCCGGTGCCGGACCACCGGCCGACCGGGATGTCGCTACAGCCGCAGTAGCGTTCTGCCCACCCCGGCGGGGCAGAACGCTACTGCGGCTGCAACGATCGCCCGCGGGTCCGGGCGCCGGCGGGCGGGTGCCGCGGGGACGGCCCGGGCGGGGACACCTAGGCCGCGCCGCGGACGCGCAGGACCACGCCGCTCCTCGGCTTCGCCGGGATGCGGTGCAGCGCGATCGAGAGGTCCTGCTCGGGCGCCTCCCACTGCAGCCGGGCCAGCCGCACCGCGAGCGCGGAGATCAGCGCGACGGTGATCTGCTCCCCCGGGCAGCGGTGGTTCGTGCGGGGGTCGCCGCCGCCCTGCGGCACCAGCTCCCACTCGCCGATCTCGCGGCCGAGGAAGCGCTCGGGGCGGAAGGCGTAGGGGGTGTCCCAGAGCGCCGGGTCGTGGTTCTGGCCGTACAGGTCCAGCAGCACCATGGCGTTCTCCGGGATCTCCTCCCCGGCGAACTCGTTGCGCTGCGGCGAGCGGCCGCCGATGAACGGCGCGAAGGGGTAGAACCGCCGCACCTCGTGCGCCCACGCCTCGGCGTACGCCGGGTCACCGCTCGCCAGCCGCTGCCGGTTGCCCGGCCAGCGGATCAGCGCATGCCCCGAGAAGGCCATGAACCAGGCGACCGCCGTCGTCGGCCGGATGATGTTGAGCAGCTCGACGGCGGCCACGTTCGCCGGCAGCTGGGTGCCGTCGGCGTCCCGGTGCTGCGAGACCACCTCGACCGCCGAGCCCTCCTCCACCCGGGTCCGACCGCTCCGCACGTCCTGGACCAGCTGCGTCAGCCACCTCTCCCGGCGGCCACGCGCCAGCCTCGCCCGGAAGTGGCGGGGTCCGCCGGTGGCGAAGCCGTCGACCATGGCCACCATGTCGCGGGCGAGGCCGGGTACCTCGCCGTCTCGCACCGGGACGCCGGCCCACCGGGCCACGGAGCCGGCCAGCACGCGGCTCGCCTCGTCGAACAGCACGATCTGCGACCGGCGGGACCACGCAGGCAGGACGGCGTCCCAGGCCGCGGTCGTCCGCTCCACCAGCGAGGCGATGCCGTCCTCGCGCATGAGCAGCGCGACGAACATCGCCTTGCGCACCCGGTGCACCTCGCCGTCCAGCGTGTGCACCGCACTCTTGCCGAAGAGGGTGCCCTGCACCGGCTCCGGGATGGCGTGCGAGCGGCGCACGTGGTCCTCGTCGTAGAGGAAGCGTGCGGCCTCGGGCCCCTCGATGCCGACGGCCGGCATCCCGCCCAGCCGCACGCCGACCGCGTGCCTGCCCGCCCGACGGCGCTCGTCGGGCAACCAGGCATAGCCCTTGGACAGCAGTTTCAGGCTGTTCTCCAGACGTGGCATGGAGCCTGCCGTGCCCATCCGCACCGGAGGGCAACCCCCCGTCAGCCCGGCCGCTGCTCCTGGGTGCGGTCGTCGCGGGGCCGGGTGGCGACGTCGGCGGGCGGGTCCTCCCCCTGCCCGGCGCAGCTGCCGTGGCCCAGCCGGCGCAGCAGCCCGGCGACCTCCTCCCCGACCGTGGAGGAGGCGTCCCGGGGCAGCGCGGCGGGCACCGCGGCCAGCGCCTCGGCGAGCACCCGCTCCTCCTCGTCGAGCAACCCGCGGTAGGCGGGGTCCAGCAGGTACCCGGTGGGTGGGGTGGAGAGGCAGCCGATGAGGTCCAGCAGCACCTCCAGCCGCCGGGCGGCCTCGGCCGGTGCGGCGTCCGCGGGGCACATCGCCACCGTCTCGACGTCCTGCTCCCAGAGCCGGGCGCGGGCCGGGTCGTCCTGGAGCGCCAGCACCGTCCCCGTGCGCCGGGCCGTCCCCGACCCCTGGGTCTGCAGCGCGGTGCGCACCTGGTGGGCGATCCGGATCAGGTCGTCGTCCAGCATCGAGGTGCCCACGAACAGCACGTGCCGGGTGAGCAGCAGCGAGTGCAGCACCCCGGCCAGCGCCGCGCCGGTGTTGCCGAACTGCAGGTACTCCTCGCGGGTCAGCACCACGCTCTCCGGGCGCGCGGCGTCCCCGTGCAGCTTGAGCAGCCACGGCGCCCCCGGCCGCGCCTCGTCGAAGGGCAGCACGGTCACCCGCCGGCCGATGTCACCGGCGGCGAGCTCCACGAGCGGGTCGTAGTTCGTCGTCACGAACTCCTGCACCGGGAGGTCGGCGATCAGCGCGTGCGCCAGGGCGTAGGGGCCGGGGCCGAACCGCTCCTCGACGAAGGCCGCCAGCTCGTCGGCGCCCAGCTCGCGGGCCAGCAGCGCCGCCGCGTCCTGCGCCGGCAGCCGGGCGAGCCCCGCGCGCAGCGCGTCGTCCAGGCCGGACAGGGTCGCGAGCTCGTCCACCAGCTGCTCCCAGGTCGGCAGCCCGGCTGCGGCGCTGACCCCCGCGCCGATGAAGACGGCCAGCTGCCCCCGGCGGGCGCGTTCGCCCAGGTCCACGGCCAGCTCCCGCAGGTGCCGGGGCAGGTCCCAGCCGCCCCCCTCGCCGCGCCGGACCCGCTGGGCGGCGGCGAGGTCGCTGGGCCGCCGCAGCACCAGGGCGACGTCGAAGCCGTGCTCCTCGGCGGCCTCGCGCAGCACCGGCAGCAGCTGCTGCAGCAGCGCCCCGCGCTCCCCCGCGGCCCCGCCCCAGCCGGTGCCCAGCGCCGGGAGCCCCACCAGCCGCCGCGCCCGCCCGTGCACCGGCTCGCGCACCTCCCGCCCCGCGACGGCGGCCAGCCCCTCGCGGGCCCCGTCGAGCAGCCAGGACAGCCCGCGGCTCCCCGTCCCGTCCGCACCGTCGTCGACGGTGTCGACCAGCCACGCGCGCCGCGCGCCCTCCCCGGGCACCTCGAGCACCCGCTCGTCCCCGGTCCACGACATCGCGACGCAGTCACCGTCGCTGCGCCGGTCGGTGATCAGCTCGTCGGGAAGCACGGAGCTCCACCCGTGGGCCACCCGCAGCGAGCGGTCGGTGGGCACCAGGACGTCGTCGCAGGACAGCCGCGTCAGGTCCGCCCCGACGACGAAGACGTGTCCGCTCACGACATCGACTGTTCGCTACCGCGGGGCGCCCCGGCCCTCGCTCGTCCCTCGCCGCGGTGCTCACGCCCGTGTCCGCTCACGGCGGGCTCATACCCCGGGCCCGCGGACCATGCGCGCCGGGGTCAGGCCCCGCAGCCCCCGGCGCCGCAGGCGCAGCCGCCGCAGCCGCCCCCGACCCGTGCCGGGGCGGGTGCCGCGGCCACCGTGCGCAGGTTCGCCGCACCGATCAACAGCGGGACGCCCAGCACCGCCACGGCCAGGGCGGCCACCACGGTGGAGACGTCGGCGGCCCGGTCCCAGCCCTGGAGGACGCCGGTGGCCACCAGGAGGCCGGTGACCAGGACCGACCAGACCAGCAGCGCCTGGCCCCCGCGCTTGGCCCCCCCGCCCCGGCCCAGCAGCCCCAGCGACGTGCCCAGCAGCAGGAGGGGGACCCCCACGAGGAGGACACCCGCCGAGAGGGCAGCCGAGGCGACGGCGACGACGAGGGCGGCGGCGCCGGTCACCACCGCGACCGTGCCGAGCGACCGCGCCCGCCCGGCCAGCTCGCCGGGGACGACGCCGGCACGGGCCCCCCGGAGCAGGACCGTCCCGCGCGCGGCGAGGAACAGCCCCACGGCGCCGAGCAGCAGGCGTGCGCCGGCGTCCGAGACGACGGAGACCACCGCGACCGCGATCATGGCCACACCCAGGGCCAGCCACCGCGGCCAGGTGCGCCGGGCGACCTCGGGGGTCGCCGCGCTGACCGTGCCGGCCGAGAGGATTCCGGTTCCGTTCGCCACGGGCCCAGTGTCCCTCACGCCGCGCGCCGGGCGGGGAGGCACCGGGACGTGCGCCGTGCCACGCTGATCACCGCATGGCGCTCCGCCCGTCGGAGCCGGAGCAGGAGGCACCGCGATGAGCGTGCAGGACAGGGCCGGGTCGGCCGCGGGCCGGGCGGGGAACAGCGACGGCCTCGAGCACCTGGCCCGGGTGGGGCTGGTCGCCTACGGGCTGGTGCACGTGCTCATCGCCTGGTTGGCGCTGCAGCTCGCCTGGGGGCGCGCCGGCGAGCAGGCCGACCAGTCCGGTGCGCTGGCCACCCTGGCCGAGCAGCCCCTGGGCGGGCCGCTGCTCTGGGTGCTGGCCGTCGGGCTGATCGCGCTGGCGCTCTGGCAGGCCGCCGAGATCCTCCGCTGGCGGCACGGCTGGTCGGCGTCGGGCAAGGCGCGCACGACGGCGGTGGAGCGGAGCGTCAAGGCAGCGGCCAAGGCGGTGGTCTACACCGCGCTCGCCGTGCTGGCGATCCGTTTCGCCACGGGGGGCGGGCAGTCCGGCGGCGGCTCCCAGCAGCAGGCCGCCGCAGGCGTCTTCGGCTGGCCGGCCGGCCGCTGGCTGGTCGGCGCCGCGGGGCTGGTGGTCGTGGGGGTCGCCGTCTACCTGGTGCACAAGGGCGTCACGAAGCGGTTCCTCAAGGAGATCGACCTCAGCGGCTGCTCCGCCTCGGCACGGCGGCTGGTCACCCGGCTCGGCCAGGTCGGCTTCCCCGCCAAGGGCGTGGCGCTCGGGCTGGTCGGCGGGCTCCTGGTGTGGGCGGCGGTCACCTTCGACCCCGCCAAGGCAGCCGGCCTGGACGGCGCCCTGCAGACGGTGCTGACCGCACCCGCCGGGCCGGTGCTGCTGACCCTCATCGCGGTCGGGATCGCGGCCTTCGGCGCCTACTGCTTCGTCCGCGCCCGCTACCCCGAGCGGACGTGAGCCCGCCGGCGCCCTCGGCCCGGGCGCTGACGCACGGCCTCCACGACGTCGTCGTCCGGATCCGCCGGGTCACCGATCACCCGGTGCTGGTCCACCTCGCCCGCGCGGGACTCATCGCCTACGGCGCGATGCACCTGCTCATCGCGGTGCTGGCGCTGCGCATGGCGATGGGGCTGCGCGGGGCCGATCCCGACCAGACCGGCGCGCTGCTCACCGTCGCCGGTGGCCCCGGCGGGCGGCTGCTGCTCGTCGCGATCGGCCTGGGCATGCTGTCGCTGGCGGTCTGGCAGGCCGCGGAGGTCCTGCTCTGGTGGCACGGGCTGCTGGACGGCAAGCACCGGCTGCGCACTGCCGTCGTCTGCGCCAAGTGCCTGGCCAAGGGCGCGGTGTACGGCCTCCTCGGGCTCACCGCGCTGCTGTTCGCCCTCGGGTTCGAGTACGAGGCGGACGAGCGGCTGCGCGAGCTCACCGGCGAGACGCTCGCGATCCCCGGCGGGGCGCTGCTGGTGGGCGCGGTGGCGGCCGGGGTGGTCGCCGTCGGCGTCTACACCTTCGCGCGCGGCTGCACCGCCGGCTTCATGCGCGACATCGACCTGCCCGCGGCCCCGGACCGCTGGGAACCGGCGATCGAGGTGCTGGGTCGGATCGGCTACCTGGCGAAGGGGGTCGCCTTCGCGCTCGTCGGCGTCCTGCTGTGGCGTGCAGCCGCCGCGCACGACGTCTCCACCGCGACCGGCCTGGACGGCGCGATGACGGCGATCGCGGGGGTGGGCGCGGGGCCCTGGCTGCTCGGCGGGATCGCGGCCGGGTTCGCGGCGTTCGGGGTCTACGCCCTCGCCCGCGCGCGCTACCCCGACCGCGACCCGTCGAGCTAGTTGCGCGGACCGCCGGCGACGTAGACGACCTGCCCGGAGACGAAGCCGGCGCCCTCGCTGACGAAGAAGGACACGGTGTGCGCGATGTCCTCGGGCACACCGGCGCGCGCGACGGGGATGGCCGCCGCCCGCTTCTGCACGTAGGACTCCCAGTCCTCGCCGATCCGCTCGGCGGTGGCCTTGGTCATCTCCGTCTGGATGAACCCCGGCGCGATCGCGTTCGCGGTGACGCCGAACTTGCCGAGCTCGATCGCGAGGGTCTTGGTGAACCCCTGCAGGCCGGCCTTCGCCGTGGCGTAGTTGGCCTGGCCGCGGTTGCCCAGCGCCGACGTGCTGGACAGGTTGACGATCCGCCCCCACTTCGCGTCGATCATGTGCTTCTGCGCGGCGCGGGTCATGAGGAACGAGCCGCGCAGGTGCACGTGCATGACCACGTCCCAGTCGGCGTCGCTCATCTTGAACAGCATGTTGTCCCGGGTGACCCCGGCGTTGTTCACCAGCACCACCGGCGGGCCGAGCTCCGCGGCGATCCGGTCGACGGCCGCCTGCACCTGCTCGGCGTCACCGACGTCGGCCCCCACGGCCAGTCCCCGGCCGCCGGCGGCCTCGATCGCCTCGACCGTGCCGCGGGCGTCGTCCTCCTTCAGGTCGATCACCGCGACGGCGAAGCCGTCCTGGGCGAGCCGGAGCGCGGTCGCGGCACCGATGCCGCGAGCGGCTCCGGTGACGATCGCGACTCGGGCGGAACCGGTGGGGGACGTGGTCATGCGGCAGCGCTCCTCGGTGCGGGGTGGGACGGTCGGGGGGAGTCTCGCTCAGACGCGCTCGAACAGCGCGGCCAGCCCCTGCCCGCCGCCGATGCACATGGTCTCCAGGCCGTAGCGGGCGCCGCGGCGGTCCATCTCGCGCAGCAGCGTCGCCAGGATCCGGCCACCGGTAGCGCCGACCGGGTGGCCCAGCGAGATGCCCGAGCCGTTGACGTTCGTGCGCTCCCAGTCGGAGTCGGTGAAGCCCCACTCCTTCGCGACGGCGAGCACCTGGCTGGCGAAGGCCTCGTTGAGCTCGATGAGGTCGACGTCGGAGAGCTTGAGGTCGGCCTGGGCGAGCGCCTTGGCCGTGGCCGGCACCGGGCCGATGCCCATGGTCTTCGGCGGCACCCCGCCCACGCCGAAGGACACCAGCCGCGCCAGCGGCCGCAGGCCGAGCTCGGCGGCCTTCTCGGGGTGCGTCACGATCGCGACCGCGGCGCCGTCGTTCTGCCCCGAGGCGTTGCCCGCGGTGACGGTGGCGTCCGGGTCGTTCCTGCCCAGGATCGGGCGCAGCTTGGCGAGGGTCTCGACGTCCGAGTCGGGACGGATGTGCTCGTCGCGGTCGACGACGGTGTCGCCCTTCCGGCCCTTCACCGTGACCGGCACGATCTCGTCGGCGAACCGGCCCTCGGCGGTGGCGGCCGCGGCCCGCTGGTGGCTGCGGACGGCGTACTCGTCCTGCTCCTGGCGGCCGATGCCGTAGTCGCGCCGGAGGTTCTCCGCGGTCTCCAGCATCCCGCCGGGCACCGGGTGGTTCTGCCCGCCCGCGGTGACCCGGCCACGGGCCAGCCCGTCCTCCAGCAGCACGCCCGGCCCGGGCTTGACGCCCCAGCGCATGGCGGTCGAGTAGAAGGGCGCGTTGCTCATCGACTCGGCACCGCCGGCCAGGACGACGTCGGAGGCGCCGGACTGCACCTGCAGCGCCGCGTAGATGACCGCCTGCAACCCCGAGCCGCAACGGCGGTCGACCTGGATGCCCGAGGCCGTGACCGGCAGGCCCGCGTCGAGGGCCGCGACCCGGCCGAGGGCCGGTGCGTCCATCGTCGGGTAGCAGTGACCGAGCAGGACGTCGTCCACCGATTCCGGCGGCAGCCCGGTGCGCTCGACGAGCGCACGGATGACCGTAGCCGCCAGCTCCTGGACGGGGACGTCGCGCAGCGAGCCCCCGAATCCGCCGACCGGCGTCCGCAGGGGCTCGCAGATGACCGCATCGCGCACGGTGGTCCTCCTCGTTCGTCCGCTCCGGTGCCCGGTCATGACCCGGGCGTCGCCACCCGAGTCTGCCCCGCGGGCAGCCGTGGCGCGCCCCCGGCCCCCGGACGGTGGGTGCGGGCGGGGATCAGGAGGCGGCGCCGTCGATGCGTTCGCCGCCGAGCAGGTCCCACAGCCCGGTGATCTGCAGCGGACGGATCACCGCCCGGGTGGCGGCCAGGAGCCGCAGCTGCCCACCGGCGGCGAGCGCCTTGCGGTGCGCGGCGGCCAGGGCGCAGAGCCCGGCGGAGTCGAGGAAGGTGACGGCGGTCAGGTCGACGAGGACCTCGCGCGGCGCGGCCGCGAGCAGCTCGTCGAGGACGGCGGTGACCCGCGGGGCGGAGGTGCAGTCGACCTCACCGGCGACGGTCAGGCGCGGCAGGGCCGCGGTACCGGCCACCTCGAGGGCGAGCGGCGCGGACGGCAGGAACTCCGGACCGGTCGGGGCCAGGACGGCTGCGGTGGGCGAACGGTCGGGCGAGGAAGCGGTCACGGGTTTGCCTCTCGGGCGGGAACCGGACCAGTGAGCCTGCGGACGCGAACGACACGACGACCAGCACTGGGTTCGCGGCTGCTGCTTGAACCGCACCTCCGACCGTAGGCATCGGCGCAGCGGGGCGCAAGGGTCCCCCGCGGCACGGTGCCGGTCCGGCACCGCCGGCCTCGGGACGCTCCGCCACCACCTCGTCCCGGCGACGGATACTGGTCGGGTGACCGAGCCCCGCCCCTCGTCCCGCCGCCCGTCCCCGCTGCTGGTCGTGGCCGGCCTCGTGGCGCTGGCCGTCGCGGTGGGCGCGTTCGCGCTGCTCGACCCGATCCTCGCGGCCGCCGTCGCCATCGGGGCGCTCACCCTGCTCGCCCTGGGCGCCGCCGCGCAGGGCTGGGAGTCGCACGCGACCTTCGAGGAGCGGGAACTGGCCCGCGCCCGCCGCCGCAAGGAGAAGTGGGAGCGCAACGCCGACGCCCGGGCGCGCGACCGCGCCCGCTGGGAGGCCCACCAGGCGCGCAAGGCGACGCGGGACGCCTCCCGCTAAACCGTTCGACGCCGGGGCCGTCACGGCCTAGCGTCGCTGGCCATGCGGTACTCCGTGCGACTGCGCACCTCCTGAGCTGACGCGCCGCGGGCCGGTTCCCCCGCCCGCCGTCCGCGCCCGGTCCTCCCGGGCACCCGCTCCCCCGCGCCTCGTCCCGGCCCGCCGTGCCCACGGGGCGCCCCGCACCGCACCTCCCCGGAGGCACACCGTGTCACGCAGCACCCCTGTCCCCACCGGCCCGGCCGCCGACGCCCGCGCCACCCTCGCCGACGGCGAGACCGCGGCGTTCGATCGGCTCGCCCACGCCGTCCTCGCCTCGCCCTCGGCCCCGCTGGGCGCGCTTCTGCGTGCACAGCTGCCCGGGACCGCCGGCGTCCGCTGGCTGCGCCAGGAGGGCCTCGCGCCCACCAGCCGGCCGGCGGAGCTGACCGCCGAGCGGTGGTTGTCGCTCTTCCGCTGCTGGCAGTCCGTGGCCCCCGCCCCGGGAGCGCCCGGCGCGGGCGGCCGGCGCACCGGCGGCCGGCCGTCCGCCCACGGCCACGCGCCCGGCGCGACCGCGATCCCGCGCTGGGGCAGCTGAGGCCCGGACGCCGGCCGGCCCCGTCCCGCCGCAGCCACCACTTCGGGGTGATGCGAGGGTTCGCGCCGCACCGGAACGGGCAGGGGTGGCGCCACGACCGGTGAGCAGAGCCGGCGGCGGGGAGAGGCGGTGACCGGTGGCGCTCTGGCAGGCCGCGCGACCGCCGAGACCGTTCTCCGAGGTGTGGTGCCAGGAGCTGTCCTCCCTGGCCGAGCTGGCCGCCCTGCGCGCCCGCCTCCGGCAGTCCACGACCGGCAGCCGCACCGTCGCCCACCCCGAGCGCGACCACTGGTCCGAGCGGCTGGTGCTGATCGCCGACGAGCTGACCTCCAACGCGCTGCGCCACGGCGGGGCACCGGTCGCGGCGGTCCTGGGTCGCGACGGCCACCGGTGGCTGATCGCGGTCCGCGACTCCGCGGTCGACGTCCCGCCTGCGCCGGCTCAGGGCCGCGATCCCGGCCTGGGCGGTTTCGGGCTCTACCTCGTGGCCGACCTCTCCGCCGCGCACGGGTGGTTCACCGAACCGGGTGCCAAGACCGCCTGGGCCGTGGTGGACGGCAGCTGACCGGCCCGCCCCGACCGGGCGAACCCGTGCCCAGGTGCCTGTGACCCGCGGGTAACGTGCGCCACATGTCGCTCGCCGAGCAGTTGGACACGGTCACCGACTCCGCCGCGGGAACGGTCGACCGGCACGCCACCACCGAGACCTTCGAGTCGACCGCCCCGGCCAGCGGTGCGGTCGTCGGCGTCTTCCCCGTGCACGACGAGGCCGCCGTCGGGGAGGCCGTCGCCCGCGCCCGCGTCGCCGCCCAGCAGTGGGCGGCGCTGGGCTTCGACGGGCGCAAGCAGCGGCTGTCCGCCTACCGCGGGTACCTGGCCCGGCGCATGCACGAGCTCGCCGACCTGGTCCACCGCGAGAACGGCAAGCCGCACGCCGACGCCATCCTCGAGATCACCCTGGCCGTCGACCACCTGGCATGGGCCGCCGGCCACGCGCGGAAGGCCCTCGGCCCTCGCCGGGTCAGCCCCGGGCTGCTGGCCGCGAACCACGCGGCCTACCTGGAGTACCAGCCGCTGGGCGTCATCGGCGTGATCGGCCCGTGGAACTACCCGGTGTTCACGCCCATGGGGTCGATCGCCTACGCGCTGGCCGCCGGCAACGCCGTCGTCTTCAAGCCCTCCGAGTACACGCCCGCCGTCGGCGCGTGGCTGGCCGCCGCGTGGCGGGCCGCCGTCCCCGACAGCGCGGACGCGTTCCAGGTCGTCACCGGCTACGGGGCCACCGGAGCGGCGCTCTGCCGCGTGCCGGTCGACAAGCTGGCGTTCACCGGCTCGGCCGCGACCGGCAGGAAGGTCATGGCCGCCTGCGCCGAGACGCTCACCCCGGTGCTCATGGAGCTCGGCGGCAAGGACGCGATGATCGTCGACGACGACGCCGACGTGGCCGCCGCGGCCGACGCCGCCGTCTGGGGCGCGATGAGCAACGGCGGTCAGACCTGCATCGGGATCGAGCGGGTCTACGCCACCGAGGCGGTCTACGACCGCTTCGTCGAGGCGGTCACCGCGCAAGTGCGCAGCCTGCGGCCCGGTGCCGACGGCGAGGCGACCTACGGCCCGATGACCATGCCGTCGCAGATCGACGTGGTCCGGCGGCACGTCGCCGACGCCGAGGCCGCGGGTGCCCGGGTGATCACCGGCGGCACCGCCGCCGACGCCTTCCCCGCCGAGGGGTACGTCGCGCCGACCGTGCTGCTCGACGTCCCCGAGACCTCGGCCGCGGTGCAGGAGGAGACCTTCGGCCCCACGCTCACCGTCACGAAGGTGCGCGACGCCGAGGAGGCGCTGCGGCGGGCCAACGCCACGAGCTACGGCCTGGCCGGCGCGGTCTTCTCGGCGTCCAAGGAGAAGGCGATGGACCTCGCCCGCCGGATGCGCAGCGGCATGACGTCGATCAACTCCGTGCTCACCTTCGCCTCGGTGCCCGCGCTGCCCTTCGGCGGCGTGGGCGACTCCGGCTTCGGCCGCATCCACGGCGAGGACGGGCTCAAGGAGTTCACCCGTGCCAAAGCCATCACCCGCCAGCGCGTGCCGCTGCCGGTGAACCTGATGAGCTTCGGCCGTCCGGCCAACGCCGCCGACGCGCTCGCCCGCGTCATGGGCATGGTCCACGGGCGGCACCGCTGATGGCCCGGTACGAGGAGTACGACGTCGTCGTCGTCGGGGCCGGTTCGGCCGGCAGCGCGCTCGCCGGGCGCCTGAGCGAGGACCCGACCCTGCGCGTGCTGGTGCTGGAGGCCGGCGGCCGGGACTCGGTGCTCGAGGTGAAGATCCCCGCAGGGCTCTACAAGGTGTGGCGCACCCGGCACGACTGGAACTACACGACCGAGGAGCAGCCCGGCCTCGGCGGCCGGAAGCTGTTCTGGCCGCGGGGCAAGCTGCTCGGCGGGTCCTCGTCGATCAACGCGATGATCTACGTCCGCGGGGCGCGCGCCGACTACGACGAGTGGGCGGAGCTCACCGGCGACCCGGCCTGGTCCTACGACTCGGTGCTGCCGCTGTTCAAGCGGATGGAGGACAACGCCCGCGGCGCCGACGCGTGGCACGGGGTCGGCGGTCCGCTGCGCGTGGAGGACCTGCGCTCGCCGCACCCGTGGACGACGGCTGTGCTCGAGTCGGCGGTGGCCGCCGGTCACCCGCGCAACCCCGACTTCAACGGCGCCGCGCAGGAGGGCGTCGGCCCGTACCAGGTGACGCAGAAGCGCGGTCGCCGATGGTCGGCCGCCGACGCCTACCTGCACCCGGCCGCGGGCCGGCCCAACCTGACCGTCCGGACCGGCGCGCTCACCACCCGGGTGCTGGTCGAGGGCGGGCGCGCCACCGGCGTCGAGTACCGCTGCGGCGGGGAGCTCCGCACCGTCCGCGCCACGCAGGAGGTGCTGCTCTCCGGCGGCGCGGTGAACTCCCCGCAGCTGCTCATGCTCTCGGGCATCGGCCCGGCCGACCACCTCCGCGAGGTCGGCATCGACGTCGTGCAGGACCTCCCGGGTGTGGGTGCGGGCCTGCAGGACCACCCCCTCGTGCCGGTGATCTGGGACGTGCGCTCCGGGACGTCGCTGCGGCTGGCCGAGACGCCGCTCAACCTGGCGCGGTGGAAGGTGGCGGGCCGCGGGCCGCTGACCTCCAACCTCGCCGAGGCGGGGCTGTTCACCCGCTCGACCCCGGAGCTCGCCGAGCCGGACCTGCAGATGCACTTCCTGCCGGTGAAGTTCTGGAAGCAGGCGGAGGTCGACCCCGACGCCGAGGCGTTCACCTCCGCCGTCGTGCTGGTGCACGTGCACTCGCGCGGCTCGGTGCGGCTGCGCTCGGCCGACCCGACGTGGGCGCCCGCCATCGACGCCGGGTACCTGACCGACGAGCGGGACCTGGACGCGCTGGTCGCCGGCGTGGGACAGGCCCGGGAGATCGCCGGGGTCGGCCCGCTGGCCACCGTGCTGGGCGAGGAGTGGTCCCCGGGGCGCAGCGTGCAGGGTCGGGAGGCGCTGCGGCAGACGGTGCGCGACACCCTCGAGTCGCTGTACCACCCGGTGTCCTCGTGCCGGATGGGCACCGACCCCGACGCCGTGGTCGACCCGCAGCTGCGGGTGCGCGGCATCGAGGGCCTGCGGGTGGTCGACGCCTCGGTGATGCCGACGCTGGTGCGCGGCAACACCAACGCCCCGACGATCATGATCGCCGAGCGGGCCGCCGACCTGGTCCTCGGCCGCGCCCCCGCGGCGGCGGAGCTCACCACCACCGGTTGACGCCCTCCTGCGATGGGATGAGGGCACCTGGTCGTGGCGCGTCCGCCCCTCACGGTCTGCGGTGAGGGAGGACGCCGGGGTGAGGGAGGAGCCCTCCGTCAGCCGTGGGCCTGCGCGGCCGCGGCCTCCCCGCGATCGGTCGGCAGCGCAGTGGCCGTGGGCGGGTTGCGGCGGATGGAGATGGAGGCGGCAGCCGCGACCAGGCACAGCCCGCCGGCGAGGAACCAGGCCAGGTCGTAGGAGCCGGTGACGTCGCGGATCACCCCGCCGCCGAACGCCGCGACCGCCGCGCCGACCTGGTGGGAGGCGAAGACCCAGCCGAAGACGACGGGCGCGCGGGCGCCGAAGTGCTCGCGGCACAGCGCCAGCGTGGGCGGCACCGTGGCCACCCAGTCCAGGCCGTAGAAGACGATGAACGCGATCATGCTGACGTGCAGGTCCGGCCCGAACAGGGTGGGCAGCGCGAACAGCGACAGGCCGCGCAGTCCGTAGTAGGCCAGCAGCAGCACCCGCGGGTCGACGCGGTCGGTGAGCCAGCCGGAGAAGATGGTGCCGGCGATGTCGAAGACGCCGACGACGGCGAGCAGCCCGGCCGCCGTGGTGACCGGCATGCCGTGGTCGTGCGCGGCCGGGATGAAGTGCGGCTGCACGAGCCCGTTGGTCGACATCCCGCAGATGAAGAACCCGGCTGCGAGCAGCCAGAACGGCCGTGACCTCGCGGCGAGCACCAGCCCGTCCACCGCCGCGCGGGCGGCACCGGCACGGACGGGCTCGACGTCGTCGGCCGCCGACCCCCCGTAGGGGACGGCGCCGACGTCCCGTGGCCGGTCGCGGAGCAGCCAGGCCACCAGCGGGAGGACGGCGAGGGCGGCGGCCGTCGTCCCGAGGGAGGCCGCCCGCCAGCCCCACGAGGCGTCGATCCAGGCCACCAGCGGCAGGAACACCAGCTGGCCGGCGGCGCCGCCCGCGGTGAGGATGCCGGAGACCAGGCCGCGGCGGGCGACGAACCAGCGACCGGTCACCGTGGCCACCAGCGACAGCGCCATGGACCCCGAGCCCAGGCCCACCAGGACGCCCCACAGCAGCACCAGCTGCCAGCTCGCGGTCATGAAGACGGTCAGCCCGCTGCCGAGCGCGACGACGACCAGCGCCGCCATGACGACCCGGCGGATGCCGAAGCGCTCCATCAGCGCGGCGGCGAAGGGGGCGGTCAGCCCGTACAGCGCCATGTTCACCGCGACCGCGGCGGAGATCGTGGAGACCGACCAGCCGAACTCCGCGCGCAACGGGTCGATGAGCACGCCCGGCACCGCGCGGAACGCCGCCGCCCCGACCAGCGCCAGGAAGGTCACGGCGGCCACCCACCAGGCCGGGTGGATCGGGGAGGTGCGCGGCGGCGCGAGGGCGGTCACGGCGGAGAGCATGACGGGCGGGCAGCCTGCCGAGCGAGTGGCCGGACGGCCAACCTGTGCAAGCATCCGGCCATGCCGCCCGGTCGGTCGCTTCGGGACGACGGCGTCGATGCGCCAGCACCTGCACGCCGCGCTCGGGATCGCGCCGCTCACCTACCGGCGCACCTACCGGGGTCCGAGCCCTCACCCGATGTGACCTGTCACTCCCGTGCCGTGGGACCACACCGGGGCTGCATCTGGTTGAGTGGGGTGTACCGGCGCCGCCCTCGCTCATCCGGAGCGGCAGGAATCGACGTCGGGCCCAGGCTGCGCCACCCAGGCGCGCCAGGCTGACCGACGTCTCGCCGACGATGCGAGCCCGCCCTGCCGGCGTGCAGGTGCGCCGCTCGTCCGTGCCGAGGTGCTCGTGCGGCCACCCGAGTGCCGAGGAACCGATGACTTCGCAGAACACCACCCCGTCCACCCCCGCCGCCGACGGCCGCCCGCGCCGGCGCCGTGGCGGCCGCGGCCGGGGCACCGGAGCCCGCCCCGCCGGCGAGCAGCAGACCACCGCGCAGACCCCCGCCGCCGTCCCGGCGCCGCCCGTCGTCCCCGTCGGGGCCGACGCCACCGTCCTGCCCACGGACACCTCCTTCGACGCCCTCGGCGTCCCCGCGCCGATGGTCGAGGTGCTCAACGGCAGCGGGATTACCGCGCCCTTCCCGATCCAGGTCGCGACGCTCCCCGACAGCCTCGGCGGCCGCGACGTCCTGGGCCGCGGGCGCACCGGCTCGGGCAAGACCCTGGCCTTCTCCCTCCCGCTGGTCGCCCGGCTCGCGGCCTCCGGCACCCGGCGGCAGGCCCGGCGCCCCCGCGCGCTGGTGCTGGTGCCGACCCGTGAGCTGGCCAACCAGGTGTTCGCCGTCGTCGACCCGCTGGCCCGAGCGCTCGGCATGAACGCCACCACCATCTTCGGTGGCGTCGGCCAGAACCCGCAGGTGCAGGCGCTGTCGCGCGGCGTCGACATCGTCATCGCCTGCCCGGGCCGGCTCGAGGACCTCATCGGTCAGGGGCACTGCGACCTCGGCGGCGTGGAGATCACCATCCTCGACGAGGCCGACCACATGGCCGACCTGGGCTTCCTGCCCGGCGTCAAGCGCCTGATGGACCGCACGCCGAAGACCGGCCAGCGGCTGCTCTTCTCGGCCACGCTGGACAACGGCGTCGACGTACTGGTCAAGCGCTACCTCAGCAACCCGGTCACGCACTCCGTGGACCCGGCGGTGGCCCCGGTGGCGACCATGACCCACCACGTCTTCCACGTACCCACCACCGACAAGGGGGAGGTCGTGCGGCAGCTCGCCTCGGGGCTCGGCCGCAGCGTGCTGTTCACCCGCACCAAGCACCAGGCGAAGAAGCTGGCCAAGCAGCTCACCGCCTCGGGCATCCCGGCGGTGGACCTGCACGGCAACCTCAGCCAGAACGCCCGCGAGCGCAACCTGCAGGCCTTCAGCGACGGCTCGTCCCGCGTGCTCTGCGCGACCGACATCGCCGCGCGCGGCATCCACGTCGACGACGTCGCGCTGGTCGTGCACGTCGACCCGCCGACCGAGCACAAGGCCTACCTGCACCGCTCGGGCCGCACGGCCCGCGCGGGCGCCGGCGGCACCGTCGTCACGGTCACCACCCCGGACCAGGTCGGCGAGGTGCGCACCCTGACCCGCCAGGCCGGGATCACCCCGGTCGTCAGCCAGGTGCGGCCGGGCTCCCCGGAGATCGCGGAGCTCACCGGCCCGGAGGCGCCCTACGTGGAGCCGGCGCCCGCGCCGGAGCCGCAGCCGCAGGGCTCCGGCGGTGGCCGTCGTCGCCGCGGCGGGTCCGGCTCCGGCTCGGCATCGGCCAAGCCGGCCGGTTCCTCCGGGCGCAGCGGTGGGTCGGGCTCCGGCCGCGCGAGCGGCCCCGCCCGCACCCGCGCCGAGCTCGCCGCCCGGGCCGGCACGTCCTCGGCCGCCTCGTTCAGCGCCCGCTCCCGCCGGGGTCGCTGACCCTCCTCCCTCACCGTGGAGCGTCCTCCCCGACCGTCCGCGGTGAGGGAGGACGCTCCACGATCAGGTGACCCGATCGTGGAGCGGGAACGCCGGGGAGATGTCGACTCGTCGCCATGTCAGCCGGACGACATGACGACGAGTCGACACCGTGCCACCGGGTGCTCGGCCGGACGTCTCCGGCCGCCCCGGTGCGTCAGCTGCCGCTGGAGAAGGCGGCGTCGAAGGCGGCGGACGGCGGGTCGAACGCGAGCCGGCGGACGAACTCGAGCGCCTCGGGCGCGCCGACCAGGCGGTCCATCCCGGCGTCCTCCCACTCGACCGAGATCGGCCCGTCGTAGCCGATCGTGTTGAGCATCCGGAAGCAGGCCTCCCACGGGACGTCGCCGTGCCCGGTCGAGACGAAGTCCCAGCCCCGCCGCGGGTCGGCCCAGGGCAGGTGCGAGCCCATCCGGCCGTTGCGGCCGTTGCCCACCTGCTTCTTCGCGTCCTTGCAGTCGACGTGGTAGATCCGGTCCTTGAAGTCCCAGAGGAACCCGACCGGGTCCAGGTCCTGCCACACGAAGTGCGACGGGTCCCAGTTCAGCCCGAAGGCCTCCCGGTGCCCGATCGCCTCCATCGTGCGGACCGTCGTCCAGTAGTCGTAGGCGATCTCCGACGGGTGGACCTCGTGGGCGAACCGCACCCCCACCTCGTCGAAGACGTCGAGGATCGGGTTCCAGCGGTCGGCGAAGTCCTGGTAGCCCTCCTCGATCATCGACTCGGGCACCGGCGGGAACATCGCCACGGTCTTCCAGATCTTGCTGCCGGTGAAGCCGACGACGGTCTCCACGCCCAGCTTCGCCGCCGCGCGGGCGGTCAGCTTCATCTCCTCGGCGGCCCGCTGCCGCACGCCCTCGGGCTCGCCGTCGCCCCAGACGCGGGCGTTCACCATGCCGCGGTGCCGCTCGTCGATCGGGTCGTCGCAGACGGCCTGGCCGTTGAGGTGGTTGGAGATCGCGAAGACCTGCAGGTCGTGCCGCTTCAGCAGGTCGAGCTTCTCCTGCACGTAGGAGTCGTCGTTCGCGGCCCGCTCGACGTCGAGGTGGTCGCCCCAGCAGGCGATCTCCAGGCCGTCGTAGCCCCACCCGGAGGCCAGGCGGCACATCTCCTCGAAGGGCAGGTCGGCCCACTGGCCGGTGAAGAGGGTGACGGGGCGTGGCATCAGTTCTCTCCTCGGATCGGGGTCCAGCGCGAGCTGTCCGCAGCACTGCGCTCGACGGCGTCGAGCACCCGCTGGACCTGCAGCCCGTCGGCGAACGACGGGGTCGGGTGCTCGCCGGCGGCGATGGCGGTGACCAGGTCGACGACCTGGTGGGTGAAGCCGTGCTCGTAGCCCAGGCCGTGACCGGCCGGCCACCAGGCACCGACGTAGGGGTGCTCGGGTTCGGTGACGATGATGCGGCGGAAGCCGGCGGTCTCCGCGGGCTCGGTGCCGTCGAAGAACTGCAGGACGTTCATGTCCTCGAAGTCGAAAGCCAGGCTGCCCCGCGACCCGTTGATCTCGATCCGGATGCCGTTCTTGCGCCCGAGGGCGAAGCGCGTGGCCTCGAAGACGGCCAGCGCTCCCCCGGTGAACCGCCCGAGGAAGACCGCGGCGTCGTCGACGGTGACCTGGCCCATCTCGGAGCCGCCGACCCCGCCGAGCTTCCCGGTCTCGGTCGGCAGGGGCCGCTCGGTCACGAAGGTCTCCAGCGTGGCGCTGACCCCGGTGAGCAGCTGCCCGGTGATGTGCTGGGTCAGGTCGACGACGTGCGCCCCGATGTCGCCCAGCGCCCCGGAGCCTGCCTTGTTCTTCTCCAGCCGCCACGACATCGGCGCGGCCGGGTCGGCGATCCAGTCCTGCAGGTACTGCGCCCGGACGTGCCGGATCTCGCCCAGCCGGCCGTCGGCGACGAGCTTGCGGGCCAGCCCGATGGCGGGCACGCGCCGGTAGGTGAAGCCGACCATCGAGCGGACGCCGCGGGTCGCGGCCTTCGCTGCGGCCTCGGCCATCGCCTCGGCCTCGGCGACGGTGTTGGCCAGCGGCTTCTCGCAGAGCACGTGCTTACCGGCCTCGAGCGCGGCGATCGCGATCTCGGCGTGCGTGTCGCCGGGGGTGCAGACGTCGACCAGGTCGACGTCGTCGCGCTCGATCACCCGGCGCCAGTCGGTGTCGGTGCTCGACCAGCCGAGCTTGCCGGCCGCCGCGGTCACCTTGGCGGGGTCGCGACCGGCCAGCACGGTCAGCTCCGGCCGCAGCGGGAGGTCGAAGAAGTGGGGGGCGGTGCGCCAGGCGTGCGAGTGGGCCGCGCCCATGAAGGCGTAGCCGACCAGCCCGATGCCGAGGGTGGGGGTCATGTGCTTCTCCCAGCGGAGGTGGCGCGGCAGGGGAACGCGAGCGCTCCCCTGCCGCGCCGTCGAAGGATCAGGACTCGAACGCGCGGTCGATGTAGTCCTCGACGTTCCCCGAGGTGACGACGGGGGCGTTGAGCACGATCTCCCGCGGGACCTCGGGCGAGACCAGGTCCGACAGCGACTTGCCCTGCGCGATCAGGCGGGCGAGCGCGATGCCGTCGGCGGCCTGGGTGTGCGGGTAGATGACGGTCGCCTGCAGCACCGAGTCACCGGACTGGATCTCGCGCATCGCGTTCGCCGAGCCGGCACCACCGACCATGATGAACTCGTCCCGGCCGGCGTTCTGGATCGCGGCCAGGACACCGACGCCCTGGTCGTCGTCGTGGTTCCACAGGGCGTCGATCTGCGGTGCGGCCTGCAGCAGGTTGGCCGCTGCCTCCTCGCCACCCTCGACGGTGAAGTCCGCCGCGACGCGGTTGTCGACGTCCAGGCCGCAGTCGGCGAGCGCGTCGGCGAAGCCCTGGCTGCGGTCCTGGGTGAGCGGCAGGGAGTCGATGCCGGCGATCTCGGCGACGACGGCGTCGGGGTTGTCGCCCACCTGCTCGCAGACGTAGGTTCCGGCGGAGACGCCCATCCCGTAGTTGTCGCCCAGGATGGTGGCGCGGGCGGCGAACGGGCTGTTGAACTCGCGGTCGACGTTGATGACCGGGATGCCGGCCTCCATCGCCTGCAGCGCGACCGGGGTCATCGCTGCGCCGTCGAAGGGCAGCAGCACGATGGCGTCGACGCCCTCGTTGATGAAGGTCTCCACCTGGCTGATCTGCGTGCTGACGTCGTTGGTGCCCTCGGCGACGATGAGGTCGACGTCCTCGTAGTTCTCCGCCTCGGCCCGGGCCGCCTCGGTGATGCCGGCCATCCAGCCGTGGTCGGCGGCCGGGGCCGAGAAGCCGATCCGGACGGTCTCGCCGGTCTCGTCGTTCGAGCTGGCGACCGCGTCGCCGCCGCCGCCCTCCGACGCGGAGGTCTCGGGCTCGTTGCTGGTGCAGCCCGCGACGAGCACGGAGGCGCCGGCCAGGGCGACCGCGGTGGACATCAGGCGACGGTAGGGGCGCTGCCTCGCTGCAGACATGTTCTCTCCTCGGGGTGCCTTCTCCGGCGGGTCGCCGGCAGGTTCGGTGTGGGGTGGGTCAGTGGGTGGAGCCGGTACCGGGCCGGTCGCCGCCGGGGGCGCCGGGCACGCTCGTGCCGCCGGCCACGGCGCCGGCCGGGGTGCCCCCGGCGACCGGCCCGCCGGAGGACGACTCGCCCCGTCCGGAGCGGAGGCGGGACAGCCAGCCGGAACCGCCCCCGCGGCCCTCGGCGAGCCGCGTCTGCAGCAGGACGGCGACCACGATGATCACGCCCTGCGCGACGGCCTGGACCGAGCTGGACAGGTTGTTGAGCGTGAAGATGTTGCCCAGCGTGATGAGGATCAGCACGCCCAGGACGGTGCCGACGACCGTGCCGCGGCCACCGGTGAGCAGGGTGCCGCCGATGACGACGGCGGCGATCACCTGGAGCTCCAGCAGCGTGCCGTGGGTGGAGGTGCCGGTCGTCGTCCGCGCCATGAGCATCACCGCGCCGATGCCGCAGGTGACGCCGGAGAGCACGTAGAGCTTGAGGGTGTGCCACTGCACGCGGATGCCGGCCAGCCGGGCGGCCTCGGCGTTGCCACCGACGGCGAAGGTGTGCCGGCCGAAGGTGGTGCGGTTGAGCAGGATCCAGCCGGCGACCGAGACCAGCGCCCAGATGATCACCAGCATCGGGATGCCGAGGACGTCGCCGCTGAAGAAGTCGAGGAAGCCCTGGTTCTGCACGATCTGGGTCCGGCGGTTGGCGATGATCTCGGCCAGCCCGCGGGCCGAGACCAGCATGGCGAGGGTGGCGATGAAGGCCACCAGCCGGCCGTAGGCGATGACGATCCCGTTGACGAGCCCCGCGCCGGCGCCGACCGCGATCGCCGTGAAAACCATGACGATCCAGTGGGTGTCCTCGGCCATCTGCTGGGTGGCCAGCGTGGTCGCCCACACCGACGAGAGCGCGACCAGCGCGCCCACCGACAGGTCGATGCCACCGCCGATGATCACGAACGTCATGCCGATGCTCACGACGCCGACGACCGCGGCCAGCCGCAGGATGGTCAGCACGTTGTCGATGTCCACGAAGCGTTCCGGCGCGGTGACCGCGCCGACGATGCAGAGCAGGGCCAGCGCGACGACGAGGCCGACCAGCGGCCCCGCCGACCCGGCCATGAAGCCGGCGCGCTTGCCGCCGTTCCCTTCGGGCGCGCGGCCCTTCGACGTCGCGGGTGCGCCCGCTCCCCCGGTCGTCGCGGTGCTGCCGGTCATGCCACGTCCCCTTCGTGCTGCTGTGCGGTGGGCTGCTGCCGGTCGCCGCGCGGGCGCGGGCCGACCGTCCCCTCCATGACGAGGTCGAGCACGGCGTGCTCGTCGAGCGCATCGGCCGGCCGTTCGGCGACGACCGATCCGTCGGAGATCACCAGCACCCGGTCGGCGAGGCCGAGCACCTCGGGGATCTCGCTGGAGACCACGACGACGGCGACCCCGCGGTCGGCCAGTTCGCGGATCAGCGCGTAGATCTCGGAGCGGGCGCCGACGTCCACCCCGCGGGTCGGCTCGTCGAGCAGCAGGACCCGGCAGTCGCGCAGCAGCCAGCGGGCGAGCACGACCTTCTGCTGGTTGCCGCCCGACAGCGTCCGCACCTCGCGGTCCACGTCGCCCGGGCGGACGTCGAGGGCCTGCGCCTGCTCGCGCGCGGCGTCCTTCTCGTTGCTGCCGGAGAGGAACCCGCCGCGGGCGAACCGGGCCAGGCTGGCGATGCTCATGTTGCGGTAGACGGCGTCGCCGAGGAGCAGGGCCTGGCTCTTGCGCTCCTCGGGGGCCAGCCCCACGCCGGCGGCCACCGCGGCGGAGACGCGGCCCGGGCGCAGCCGCTGCCCGGCCACCGAGACGGTGCCGCCGGTGGCCCGGCGCGCGCCGTAGACGGTCTCCAGGATCTCCGACCGCCCCGACCCCACGAGCCCGGCGAGCCCGACCACCTCGCCCGGCCGGACGTCGAAGGACACCCCGGAGAAGATGCCGCGCAGGCTCAGGTCGCGCACCGAGAGCAGCGGCTCCGCCGCGGCGACGGGCCGGCGGTCGGGGAAGACGTACTCGATGTCGCGGCCGGTCATCAGCTCGATGACCTGGCGGGTCGAGGTGTCGCGCACCGGCAGCCCGGTGGCGACGGTGCGCCCGTCCTTCAGCACCGTGATCCGGTCGCCGACCTCGCGGATCTCCTCCAGCCGGTGGGAGATGTAGACGACGGCGACGCCGTCGCGGGTGAGGTCCCGGATCACCTCGAACAGGTGCTGGACCTCTTCGTTGTCGAGGACGGCCGAGGGCTCGTCCATGACGATCAGCTTCGCGTCCTGGGAGAGCGCCCGGGCGATGCTGACCATCTGCTGGGCGGCGGCGGGCAGCGACCCGACCTCGGCGGTGGGCCGGATCTCCGGGTGGCCGAGCCGGGTCAGCAGCTTCCCGGCTGCCTCGTTCGCCGGCCCCGGGCGGGCGAGCCCGAACCGGGACCGCTCGCGGCCGAGGAAGATGTTGTCGGCCACGGTCAGACCCGCGACCAGGTCGAGCTCCTGGTAGATCGTGGCGATCCCGTGCTTCATCGCCGCTTGGGGGTTGGTCAGGGAGACCGGCTCGCCCCGCCACTCGATCCGCCCGCCGTCGGGCTGGTGCGCCCCCGCCAGCACCTTGATCAGGGTCGACTTGCCCGCGCCGTTCTGCCCGAGCAGGCAGTGCACCTCACCGGCGCGGACGTCGAGGTCGACGCCGTCGAGCGCCCGCACACCCGGGAAGGTCTTGACGATCCCGTGCATCGCCAGCAGGGGCGCGTCCTCCCCGTCCCTGCCCTGTGCACCCGGTGCACCGGTCACGTCGCCACCTCCGGAGACTTTTGCTCAGCACTGACCATTAGTCTGCTGAGGCAGGAACATATGTGCCGAGTCACAGGAGGTCAACAGGTTGCGCCGGGGTTGACCGAACCGAGACCGGCGATGACTTCATCGGCCTCCGGACCGCAGCGCGGCCAGGAGCCGTCCCCCGGTTGCGTGGAGCCGTTGCGTCGCGCCTGCGCGGATCCCTCCGGGGCCCACTCGGCGCGACCGGGCCCTACCTGGCGAGGGCCTGGACCGACTCCTCGTCGAGGAACTCCTCGATGGCCATGAGCGCGGCACCCACCCGGCCGGAGAGGTCGGGCGCCTCGCTCACGGTGACCTCGAGCGCCCGGGCGGCCAGCGGCATGGAACGCCGGTACACCGCCTCCCGGATGCCGGCGAGCAGCGGGACGCCGGCCTGCGCGACGCCGCCGGTCATGACGATGCGGTGCGGGTTGAAGAAGTTGACCAGCGCGGCGAGGACCGTCCCGATCGTGCGCCCCGCGCCCCGCACCAGCTCGAGCGCGACGCCGTTGCCCTCGGCGGCCAGCCGCACCACCTCACGCACCGTCCCGACGGGGAGGCCGGCCGCCCTCGCGTCCCGCAGCAGGGCCCCGCCACCGGCGATCGCCTCGAGGCAGTTCTCCTGCCCGCACCGGCAGAGGACGGTGCGCCCGTCCGGCTGGGCGACGTGGATGTGCCCGATGTCGCCGGCGCTCCCCTGCGCACCCCGGTAGACGCGACCGTCGACGATCACGCCGCAGCCGATGCCGGTGCCGACCTTGACCACGAGCAGGTCCTGCGAGGAGCCGGCCACGCCGATCTCACCCAGCGCCATGACGTTGACGTCGTTGTCGACGTAGACGGGGCACTCGTACCGACCGAAGGCGCTGGGGATCGGGTAGTCGTGCCAGCCCGGCATGATCGGCGGGTAGGACGGCCGGCCGGTCGAGAACTCGACCGGCCCCGGCACGCCGACGCCGACCGCACACACGTCACCGGGGGTCAGCCCCACCTCGGCGAGCACCTTCTGGGCCAGCCGGTCCACCTCGTCGAGCACCGGGCCCGGCCCGTCGGCGATGTCGATCGGACGCCCCACGGTGCCGAGGATCTGCGCCGAGAGATCGGTGACGGCGACGTCGACGCTGGTGACCCCCAGGTCGACGGCGAGGACGCAGCCCGCGCGGCTGTTGAACTGCAGCAGCGTCGGCGGCCGGCCCCCGGTGCTCCAGCCACGGCCACCCTCTTCGAGGAGGTTCGCCGCGATCAGCTGGTCGACGCGCGCGCTGATCGTGTTCCGCGACGCCCCGGTGAGCGCCACGAGGTCCGCGCGGCTGCGCGCACGGCCGGTGCGCACGTGGCGCAGCAGCACGCCGGCCGAGGCAGAGGTGGACGCCACGCCGCCATAGTGGCACGCGAGGCGCCCCACCCCGGCGGATGTCGACCCACGGGACGACAGCGCCGGGGGCACCGAGGGTTGACGACCCGCGCACGGGGCACGCTCGTCGAGCACTGGACCAGCCCCCGACCCGAGAGGTGCGCACCCATGGGCCTGCCCATCACCCTGTCCGAGATCGCCCCCCGGATCTCCGCCGGCGCCTTCATCCTCAACAGCGGCCTCGGCAAGCGCGGCGCCGACGAGGAGGCCGCCGCCGGGATGCACGGCTTCGCCAGCGGGACCTACCCCTTCCTCGGCAGCGTCCCGCCGCAGCAGTTCGCCAAGGCCCTGTCGACGGCGGAGATCGCCATCGGCGCCGCCCTGCTCACCCCGTTCGTGCCGACCGCCGTCGCGGGTGCCGCACTCACCGCCTTCTCCGGTGGCCTGCTCGGCCTCTACCTGAAGACCCCGGGCATGCGGAAGGAGGGCAGCCTGGCGCCCACCGAGCAGGGTCTGTCCATCGCCAAGGACAGCTGGCTGCTGGGAATCGGTATCGGCCTGCTGGTGCGCGGCACCGTCGACCGCGAGCCGCGGCGGGTGCGCAAGGCGGCGAAGGTCCTCGACAAGGCCAACAAGCGGGCGGCGAAGGCGCGCAAGCGCCTGGACCGGTGACCGCCCCGGCCACGCCGCCTGGCGCGCTCAGCCGTCGTCGCCGGGCAGGTTGACCAGGCCGACCAGCCGGCGCCGGCGCCCGTCGCCGGGCCGGTTGGCCAGCCGGCGCTGCAGCACGGTGCGCAGGTCGGTCAGGAGGCCGT
Source organism: Blastococcus sp. SYSU DS0533 (assembly GCF_054050775.1). Taxonomy (NCBI): domain Bacteria; kingdom Bacillati; phylum Actinomycetota; class Actinomycetes; order Geodermatophilales; family Geodermatophilaceae; genus Blastococcus; species Blastococcus sp. SYSU DS0533. The sequence continues at coordinate 91,005 of NZ_JBJGZZ010000007.1, forward strand.
CGAACTCCTCGTCGGTCAGCCACAGGCCGATCTGGCGGTAGCCGACGCCGTCGCGCGCCAGGTCGGGGTCACCGCGGTCGAGGTACCGGTCGAAGTCGGCCAGCAGCGTGGCGACGAACGCCGTGAACGCCCGCCGGTGCTCCTCGGGTGACAGGGCGGCCAGGTCGTCGGCCGGCACGTTCGCCGCCTCGAGCACCAGGCGGTAGCTGCGCTCGGCAGCGCCGCGCACCTTCCGCTCCCCCACCACCTCGAGCACCCCGGCGTCGGCCAGCACCCCGACGTGCCGGTAGAGCGACGCGACCGGCACGTCGGGGAGCGCCGACCGCAGCTCACCGGTGGTGAGCGTGCGATCCCCCAGGAACGCCTGCACGACGCGGAGCCGGACGGGGTGCAGCAGCAGGTCGACCGAGTTCACGCGCTCACCGTTCTCATTCTTGACAACAGTCTCATATCGGAGAATAGTGACGGCATGGCCACGCTGCAACTGACGCCCGAGACCCTCTCGGTCCACCTGACCCCCGGCGAGAAGCTCGCCGGCCTCCTGCGCGACGTCGAGGTGCCACGCAGCGCGATCTCGCAGGTCGAGGTCGTGACCGACGCCGTGCCGGCGGCCCGCGGGTTGCGCGCCCCCGGGCTGGCGCTGCCCGGCGTCCGGAAGATCGGCACCTGGCGGCGCCCCGGGGAGCGCACGCTGGTCTGCGTGCGGCGGGGCCAGCCGGCCGTGCGCATCCACCTCGAGGGCCAGCGGTACGACGCGCTGCTCGTCGGCGTGGACGACGTCGCCGCCGTGGCCGCCTCGCTGCGACGGGCCGGCTGACGTGCGCGACGTCCCGGTCCAGGTCGCCGGCGCCGCTCCCCTCGCCGGCACGCTGACCCTCCCCGACGCGCCGCTGCCGGTCCCCGCCGTGCTGCTCGCGTCCGGATCCGGCCCGATCGACCGCGACTCCAACCACCGCCGCGCGCGCTTCGACGTCGCCCGCCAGCTGGCCTCCGCGCTGGCCGACGCGGGGATCGCCTCGCTGCGCTACGACAAGCGCGGCGTCGGCGGCAGTCCCGGCGACTGGCGCACCGCGGGTCTGCAGGACAACGTCGACGACCTCGGCGCCGCCCTGGACGCGCTCCGCACGCGGCCGGAGGTCGACGCCGGCCGCGTGCTGCTGGCCGGGCACAGCGAGGGGGCGATCCTCGCGGCCGCGCTCGCCGCCCGCGGAGCCCCCGTGTCAGGGCTCGTGCTGCTCGCGATGAGCGCCAGCCCGGGCGAGGAGCTCCTGCGGTGGCAGGCCCGGCAGATCGCCCCGACGCTCCCCGCCCCGGTCCGGTTCGTGCTCCGGCTCCTCCGCACCGACCTGGAGACGAAGGTCGCAGCCAACCACCAGCGGATCAAGGCCACGACCACGGATGTGGCGCGGATCGGCGGGGCGCGGATCAACGCCCGGTGGCACCGCGAGTTCATGGCCCACGACCCGCGGGAGGACCTCCGCCGCATCGACGTCCCGGTGCTGGCGGTCACCGGCGCGAAGGACCTGCAGGCGCGGCCGGCGGACCTGGCGGTCATCGCGACGACGGTGCGCGGGCCGGTGGAGACCCACCTGGTGCCCGACCTCACCCACACGCTGCGCCGTCAGCCGGGGCCGGCGTCGATGAGCGCCTACCGGCGCGAGCTGAAGGATCCGGTGGACCCGGAGGTGCTGGGCACGGTCGTCACGTGGTGCGAGCGGGCGATCACTCCCGCCGACGGCGCGACGGAGGACTGACCGGCGCGCGGGAACCCCTTCCGCCGCGGGGTGACCGGCCGCAGGATCTCGATCCGCGATGGCCGCCGCCCGGTGGCCGGACCGGAGGAGGTCCCCGTGCACTCGTGGAACACCCGCCCCGCGGCCCGCCGCCTCGCCGTCGCGATGACCGGCCTGGCCCTGGTCGTCACCGGCTGCGGCTCCGACGACCCCGAGACCGGGGTCGCCGCCGACACCTCGGCCGAGAGCACCACCGAATCCTCGCCGCCCAGCGCGGCGGAGACCTCGGCGTCGTCCCCGGCGTCGTCGCCGGCCGGGGAGCAGGAGGCGGAGGCCGTCGAGGCGCAGCTCGTCGACTTCGCCATCGAGCTCGACGAGGACAGCTTCTCGGCGGGCACCTACGAGTTCGCGGTGTCGAACGAGGGCGACGCGAGCCACGACTTCGTCGTCGAACGCGACGGCGAGGACGTCACGGCGACGGCGGTCCTGCAGCCGGGGCAGTCGGAGACCCTCACGGTGGAGCTCGAGCCGGGCAGTTACGTCTTCTACTGCTCCGTGGGCAACCACCGCGGGATGGGCATGGAGGTCAGCGTGGAGGTCGCGTGATGACCACGGCGACCACCCCTCGGCGGGGCGCCGGCGCGCTGACGTGGGTGCTGCGGCTGGCGGGCGCGGTGCTGCTGGCCGTGATGGGCTGGCTGCACCTGGACCTGTGGTTCGACGGCTACCGGACCATCGACGTGATCGGGCCCGCCTTCATGCTCAACGCCATCGCGGGGTTCGGGCTGGCGGTGCTGCTCCTGGTCGCGCCCCGGCGGCTGCTGTGGCTCGCCGCCGCGCTCGGGGCCCTGACCGCGCTGGGCACCCTCGCCGCCCTGCTGCTGTCCACCACGGTGGGGCTGTTCGGCTTCGTCGAGAGCACCGCGGCGCCGCTGTGGTGGGAGACGTTCTGGGTCGAGCTGGCGGCGGTCGTCGTCCTCGCGGTGCTCGCCGTCGACGCCCGGCGGCGACCGGCCTGACCCGGTCGGGTGGGCGGGGAGTGCCCCGCCCACCCGACCGGGATGTGCTCAGCGGACGCCGAGCAGGTGCTCCATCGCGAGCTGGTCCAGCCGCTCGAAGTGCAGGCCACGGGCGCCGAGGGCCTCGGGGTCGTGGGCCTCGCTCCGCAGGGCGTCCAGCGACTCGCCCTCGGCCAGGGTCGGGACGGCGAGCTCGCCCACCCGCGCGGCCTCCAGTGCCTCGGCGACCTCGGGATCGGCACGGAACGCCTGCACCTTGTCGCGCAGGATCAGGTAGTTGCGCATGCAGGCCCGGGCGGTCTCCCAGACGCCGTCCATGTCCTCGGTCCGCGGCGGCTTGTAGTCGAAGTGGACGTAGCCGTCGTAGACCTTGCCGGTGCCGGCGCCGAGGAGGGCGTCGACGGTCCAGAAGGCGCCGCGCAGGTTGCCCGCGCCGAAGCGCAGGTCCTGGTCGAAGCGCGGGCCGTGCTGGCCGTTGAGGTCGATGTGGAAGAGCTTGTCGTGCCACAGCGCCTGCGAGATGCCCTGGGCGAAGTTCAGCCCGGCCATCTCCTCGTGCCCGATCTCGGGGTTCAGCCCGACGCGGGAGGGCTCCTCCAGCTCGTTGATGAAGGCGAGGGCGTGACCGATGGTCGGCAGCAGGATGTCGCCACGCGGCTCGTTGGGCTTGGGCTCCAGGGCGAAGCGGATGTCGTAGCCCTTCTCGCGCACGTAGGCGCAGAGGACGTCCAGCCCCTCCTTGTACCGGTCGAGCGCGGCGGCGACGTCCTTGGTGGCGCCCGACTCCGCACCCTCGCGGCCGCCCCAGAGCACGTAGGTCTTCGCCCCGAGCTCGGCGGCCAGGTCGATGTTGCGCAGCACCTTGGCCAGGGCGTAGCGGCGGACGGCGCGGTCGTTGGCGGTGAAGCCGCCGTCCTTGAACACCGGGGCGCCGAACAGGTTGGTGGTGGCCATCTCCACGCCGACGCCGGTCTCGGCGAGCGCCTTCTTGAACCGCTCGAGGGTCGCCTCGCGGGTGGCGTCGTCGGGCACCAGGTCGTCGTCGTGGAAGGTCACGGCGGCCGCACCGAGCTCGGCCAGCCGGTGCACGGCCTCGACCGGGTCCAGCGGGGGCCGGACGGCGCCGCCGAAGACGTCGACGCCCTGCCAGCCGACGGTCCACAGACCGAAGCTGAACCTGTCGTCCTTGCGGGGGGTGTAGTCGCTCATGCGGGGATCTCCGTCCGGGTCGTTCGGTGGGCTGCGCTGCCCTCGGGAGCCTCCGGCACGCGCCGGCTCGCGCGGTCGTCGGCGGACGAGGAGGTGGGCCGCTCGCCGGTGGCGAGGGTGGTCCCCAGGTCGGTGACCTGGATGTCGGGGGTGCGCGAGTGCGCCGGGCCGGGCGGCAGGGTCACCGTGCGCCTGCACCGGCGGGCTCGAGCGACGGCACCGGCACCAGGGTCGGGTCGTCGAAGACCGACTCCAGGGCGACGTGCGCGCCGCCGCGGACGGCGGCCGTGAACCCGAGGGTGGAGAGGACGACGCGCGCACCGGCCACCCGGGGCCCCAGCACGCGCGCCTCCAGCTCGGCCATCAGGGGGGCCATGAAGAACTTGCCGAGCACCGCGAAGTAGCCGCCGAGGATGACCACCCGGGGGTTGAACAGGTTGATCAGCACGGCCGCGCCGGTGCCGAGGGAGGTGCCCACCTGGTGGAGGGCGGCGAGCGTGCGGGCGTCGCCGGCCTCGGCCCGGGCAGCCACCTCCGAGAGGCGCGCCTCCAGGTCGCGGGCCGGGTCGCCGACCGGGTCCCCCGGGTCGGCGGCGGCGCGCAGCAGCGCCGCCATGCCGACGACGGTCTCCCAGCAGCCGCGCCGACCGCAGCCGCACACGACGTCCGGGTCGCCCAGCGAGGTGTGGCCGACCTCGCCGGAGAGCCCGCCCGCGCCGCGCAGCAGCCGACCGGCGACGATCACGCCGCCACCGACGCCGACCTCACCGGTCAGGTAGACCAGGTCGGGGGTGCGCGCCTCCGAGCCCATCGCCCACTCGGCGATGGCCGAGAGGTTGGCGTCGTTCTCGACGCGGATGGGGAAGTCGGTGCCCAGGCGGGAGCGCAACCCGTCCAGCACCGGGACGTCGTGCCAGCCGATGTTGGGGGCCAGCGTGACGACGCCGTCGACGCTGCGGACCAGGCCGGCGACCGCCACGGTCAGCCCGGCCGGGCGGGCACCGGTGGCGGCGGCCGCGGCCACGGCCTCGGACACCAGCACGGCGACCGCGTCCAGGGTCCGCTCGGCGCCGAGCGCCGGCAGGTCGAGGGCGAGCCGCTTCTCGAAGAGCACTCCACCCCGCAGGTCGAGCACGAGCACCGCCGCGTAGTCGACGTTGAGCTCCACCCCGATGCCGCAGACGCAGCCCCCGTCCAGGTGCACGGTCAGCCCCGGTCGGCCCACCGACCCGGCGCGGTCCGCCTCCCCGGTGGTGACCAGGCGGCGGTCGGAGAGCTCGGCGACGAGGCTGGAGACGGTCGCCTTGTTCAGGCCGGTCTCCTGGGCGATGCGGGCGCGGGAGCGCGGGCCGTGGTCGCGGAGGTGCCGCAGGACGAGCCCGAGGTTGGTGCGCCGAACCGTGGCCTGGTCGGCCGGGGCCCGCCGTTCGGACGACCCGTCGTACAGCGACGGCGTCTCCCCCATGCCCACCTCCTCGCCGCTCGTCCGGAAATTCGTCGGTTGCGCAAACAAATTAGGGGTCCCCCGTCGGGCGGTCAAGACGGACCGCCGCACCCCTGCCGTGCCCCTCGGCCGGGCACGGGTCGGGCGGGCGGCCTAAGGTGCCGTTCCCATGACGCCCCTGTCCTCAGCGCTCGCCGCCGCACGCTCCGCCAGCCACGGCCCGGAGCGGGTCCGATGACGCTCGTGGCGGGCGTGGACACCTCGACGCAGGCGTGCAAGGTCGTCATCCGCGATGCCGTCACCGGTGAGCTGGTCCGCTCGGGCCGGGCGCCGCACCCGGAGGGCACCGAGGTCGACCCCCGGGCGTGGGAGGAGGCCTTCCGGGCCGCGGCCGCGGAGGCAGGTGGGCTCGACGACGTGGACGCCCTGGCCGTCGGCGGGCAGCAGCACGGGATGGTGTGCCTCGACGAGCGGGGCGAGGTGGTCCGCGACGCGTTGCTGTGGAACGACGTCCGCTCGGCCCCCGCCGCCGCCGAGCTGATCCGGGAGCTCGGCGACGGCGACGAGGACGCCGGGCGCCGCGCCTGGGCCGACGCCGTCGGCCTGGTGCCGGTCGCCTCGTTCACCGCGACGAAGCTGCGCTGGCTGGCCGACGCGGAGCCCGCGAACGCCGACCGCACCGCGGCCGTCTGCCTCCCGCACGACTGGCTGACCTGGCGGCTGCAGGCCGACCGCGACCTCGGCACGCTGGTGACCGACCGCGGTGACGCCAGCGGCACCGCCTACTGGTCGGCCCGCACCGGCGAGTACCGCTTCGACCTGCTCGAGCGCGCCCTGCGGGGCCGGCGTCCCGCGGTGCCCCGGGTCGCGGGCCCCGCCGAGCGCGTCGGCACCCTCGCCGGTGGCCGCGCCGCCCTCGGGCCCGGCACCGGTGACAACGCCGCGGCCGCGCTGGGCCTGGCAGCGCAGCCGGGCGACGTCGTCGTCTCCATCGGGACCTCCGGGGTCGTCTCCGCGGTGACCCCCACCGCCGTCGCCGACGTCACCGGCACCGTGGCCGGGTTCGCCGACGCCACCGGGAACCACCTCCCGCTCGTGGCCACGCTCAACGCCGCCCGCGTGCTCGACGCCGCCGCCGCGCTGCTCGGGGTGGACCACGCGACCCTCTCGGAGCTGGCGCTGTCGGCCCCCTCCGGCGCCGACGGCCTGGTGCTGGTGCCCTACCTGGAGGGTGAGCGGACGCCGAACCTCCCCCACGCCACGGGCTCGGTGCACGGCCTGACCCTGCGCACGTCCACGCCGGCGCACTGGGCCCGCGCCGCCGTCGAGGGGCTGCTGTGCGGGCTGGCCGACGGCATCGAGGCCGTCGTCGCCCAGGGGGTGGACGTCCAGCGGGTGATGCTCATCGGCGGGGCCGCCCGCTCGACGGCCGTGCAGCAGCTGGCTCCCGGCATCTTCGGCCGGCCGGTCCTCGTCCCACCGCCCGGCGAGTACGTCGCCGACGGCGCCGCGCGGCAGGCCGCGTGGGCGCTCTCCGGGACCGACGCCCCTCCGGCGTGGGCGCAGCCGGGGCTCCGCGAGTTCGACGCCCCGGCAGCGGTGCACGTCCGCGAGCGCTACGCCGAGGTCCGCGGCCGCACCGACGGCCAGTAGAAGGACCTCCCTGCCCCGCAGCGCTCGCTCCGCTCGGGGCGGGTCCCTGCAGGGAGGCCGTTCCAGCACGTCACCGGGTCGAGCAAGCGATGCGGCAGGGAGGCGTGCGGTGTGCGGCGTGGTGGGGCGCCGCACGGCGTGGTCGACGCCGTCAGAGGGTGCGGAGGACCGCCGCGAGCTGGGCGGGGTGGGTCTGCACGGTCATGTGCGCCGCACCCGGCAGCTCGACCAGGTGGCCCCGCGGCGCCGCCCCGGCCACCCGCGCCGCCCAGTCAGCCGGGCAGAGGGCGTCCCGGTCACCGCGCACCACGACGACCGGCGCCGTGACCGCGGCCAGCCGCTCGTCGATGGCGTCCGGTGCAGCCACCCGCCACAGCGCGCTCATCGCCCGCGGGCCGGTGCGCAGCCACTGCCGCAGGACCAGCGGCACCTGCCACCAGGGCTCGGCGAGGGCGGTGCGCACCCAGCGCGCGGCGAGCACCCGGAACCGGCGCATCCGGGGATCGGTGGTGGGACCGCACAGCACGACGCCCACCACCCGGGGGTCGGTGGCGGCTGCGGCCACCACCTGGCAGCTCTGCGAGTGGCCCACCAGGAGCACCGGCCCCTGGGGCAGCGAGGCGACGAGGCTCCGCGCCAGCTCGTCGACGGCCGGCACCGGCGACCGCCGCCCCATGCCGGGCAGGACGACGACGTCCGCGGCAACTTCTCGGCGCAACCTGCGCGAGGAACGTTCATCCAGCCCGAGACCGGGAACGAGAACGACGGACACCGATCGCGGCACCCCGGAGGGTCTACCGGTCCCGCGGACGAGCCGCGAGCCGACGGGGGTCGACGCGCTGTGACGTGCATCTCCCGGGGTGCGCCCGACCGGCACGGGGCCGAGTGGAAGGATGGAAACATCATGACGACATCACCAGCGCAGGCGCCCGCCCCCACCGACACCCCCGGCGGCCGGCCGCGCGTCGTCATCGTCGGCTCCGGCTTCGGTGGTCTCTTCGCCGCGCAGGCGCTGAAGAAGGCCCCGGTCGAGGTCACGCTGATCGGCAAGACCGCCCAGCACCTGTTCCAGCCCCTCCTCTACCAGGTGGCCACCGGCATCCTCTCCGAGGGCGAGATCGCGCCGGCCACCCGCGAGATCCTGCGCCGGCAGAAGAACGCGCGCGTCGTCCTCGGTGAGGTCACCGAGATCGACGTGGCCGCCCGCACGGTGACCTCGGAGATCCTCGGCCGGAAGCTGGTCCACCCCTACGACGAGCTGATCGTCGCCGCGGGCGCCGGGCAGTCGTACTTCGGCAACGACCACTTCGCCGAGTTCGCGCCGGGCATGAAGAGCATCGACGACGCCCTCGAGCTCCGCGGCCGGATCTTCGGCGCCTTCGAGCTGGCCGAGATCGCCAAGGACCCGGCAGAGGTCGACCGGCTGCTCACGTTCGTCGTGGTCGGCGCCGGCCCCACCGGGGTGGAGATGGCCGGTCAGATCGCCGAGCTGGCGCGTCGCACGCTGCGGCGCGACTTCCGCAACATCAACCCCACCGGCGCGCGGGTGATCCTGCTCGACGCCGCGCCGGCGGTGCTGCCCTCCTTCGGCAAGAAGCTGGGCGAGCGCGCCCGCAAGCAGCTCAACGAGATCGGCGTCGAGGTTCAGCTCGGGGCGATGGTCACCGGCGTCGACGCCGACGGCCTGGAGGTCAAGGACACCGACGGCCAGGTCCGCCGCATCCAGGCGGCGACGAAGATCTGGGCCGCGGGGGTGCAGGCCAGCGAGCTCGGGCGCATCCTCGGCGAGCAGACCGGCGCCGAGGTGGACCGGGCGGGCCGCATCTCGGTGCAGCCCGACCTCACGCTGCCCGGGCACCCGGAGATCCACGTCGTCGGCGACATGATGGCGCTGGGCAAGCTGCCCGGCGTGGCCCAGGTCGCCATCCAGGGTGGCCGCTACGCCGCCGAGGCGATCGCGCGCCGGGCCACCGGCAAGAAGCCGCAGGAGCCGTTCAAGTACTTCGACAAGGGGTCGATGGCGACCATCTCCCGGTTCTCGGCCGTCGCCGACATCGGGAAGTTCGAGTTCAGCGGGTTCATCGCCTGGGTGCTGTGGCTGGTCGTGCACCTCATGTACATCGTCGGCTTCAAGAGCCGCATCACCACGGTCCTGCACTGGATGGTCAGCTTCCTCGGCCGGGGCCGCTCCGAACGGGTGGCCACCCAGCAGCAGGTCTACGGCCGGCTGGCGCTGGAGCAGCTGGGTCCGAGGTGGGAGGTCTCCAAGACCGGCGGGCCCAAGGACGTCGACCCCGCCGGCGAGGACGTCACGCAGCGCGACTCCGCGTAGCCACCGGACCGACCGGCGCGGGAATCCCCGCGCCGGTGCGTATCGGCCGCGGAACGGGTAGGCGGGCCCCGTGACGCAACGGGGACAGACCAGCGCAGCTCGATCGCAGTCACCTCTCTGGCTCTGGCCGGCGGCCAGCGCGGCGGTCGCCGCCGCCGCGGGCTGGGCGCTGGGCATGGTGGAGCCCCGCGGCGGGTTCCTCGCGGCGCTGTGGCCGGCCGACACCAGCGCCGCCGGCACGCTGCTCCAACTGGTCGCGACCGCCGCGGTCACCATCGCCACGCTGACCTTCAGCATCACGATCGTGGCCCTGCAGCTGGCCTCGCAGCAGTTCTCCCCCCGGCTGCTGCGCGACTTCACCCGCGACCCGGTCACCAAGCGGGTCCTGTCGGTCCTGACCGCGACCTTCGTCCTCGCGATCACCGGGCTGCGCGGGATCAACCAGGACCAGCCGGTGCCCACACTCGTCTGCCTGGCCGCCGCGCTGCTGGGCATCGGCTGCGTCGGCGCGCTGCTGGCCTTCATCAGCCACATGGTCCGCATGCTGCGCGTCGACACGATGATGACCCGCGTCCACAACGACACCCGGCGGGCGATCGAGACGTTCTACGGCCCGTACGCCGACCACGGGCAGCGGTCGCCCGACGACATCGACCTGGAGACGACCGAGGGCCGGCTGGTTCCCGCGGCCGGCAGCGGCTTCGTCGAGGTCGTCGACACCGCCACGCTGGTGGATGCCGCCCGGACGCACGACGCCGTCGTCCGCGTCGAGGTCCGGCCGGGGGACCAGGTCACGATGGGCACGCCCCTGGGCACGGTCTGGGGCGCGTCCGAGGAGATCGACGACGCCGTCCGGGCCGCCGTGGTGCTCAACAACGAGCGGACCATCGACCAGGACGCCGGCTTCGGGTTCCGCCAGCTGGAGGACATCGCCGTGAAGGCGATGTCCCCGAGCGTGAACGACCCGGTCACCGCAGCGACGGCCATCGGCCACATGGGCGATCTGCTGGTCCGGCTCACCGGCCGGCACCTCGGGCCCACGCTGCACGACGACGAGGACGGCACCGGCCGGGCGATCGTCCCCGACCGTGACCTGCGGTACTACCTGGACCTCGCCTGCGGCCAGGTCGCCCGCTTCGGCGGCAGCGAACCCACGCTGGTCACCGCCCTGCTGCGGATGCTCCGCGACGTGGCCGTCGCCTGCCGGGACGACGAGCAGCGGGCGGAGGTCGCCCGGGCCGCCGACCTGGTCGCCGGGGAGCTCTCGCCGGACTGGGGCCCGACGGACACCGCGACCGTCGAGCTCCACCGCGACCAGGTCACCGCCGCGCTCGAGGGGCGGACAGTCGACGCCTTCGCCGACCGGGCCGGCGAGACCCGCTCGATGTGAGCGCCGGGGGTCATGCCCGGCGCAGCCACCACTCCAGGGCCGCGGCCACGCCCTCGGGCCGGACCACGTGCCCGCCGTCGAACTCCACGTAGGTGAGGTCCTCGCCCGCGTCGCGGAAGGCGGCCGCCAGGCGCCGGCCGCACCGCGCGACCGGCAGCACCCGGTCCTCCGTGCCGTGGGTGATCCACAGCCGTGGGCGGCCCACGCACGCCGGCGGGTGCGCGAAGCCCGGGGAGAAGGCGAGCACCGCCTCGAACAGGTCACCGTTGGCCGCGCCGATCGACAGCGCGTAGGACGCCCCGTCGGAGAAGCCACCGACGGCGCACGCCGACACCGCGGCGTGCCCGGCGACCTGTTCCAGCGCCGCGTCGAGCACGCCGACGTCACGGCCCAGGCGCCCGGTGACCAGGTCCCAGGTGGCGGCCCCCGACCGCGGTGCCAGCACCAGCACCTGGTGCTCGGCGGCCGGCTCCTGCACCGCGGCCAGGCTCTGCGCGGGGGTCCCGCCGGCCCCGTGGAAGAAGACCAGCAGCGGGCGCGGGACCGGATCCCCCGGCGGGACGGCGAGCAGCGCCTCCGCTCCCCCACCCACGTCGAGCGCGTGCACCCCCGCCGGCCACGCCTCCCCCGGCACCGCCCCCACCGGCCGGCTGCCGAGGCGGCCCGACGCGTGCCCGGGCCCGGTCACGCGTCGAAGGCGGCGACGGGCACGTGCTCGTCGGCCCGCTCCAGGTGCAGCGGCTGCAACGGCGTGGTGCGGTCCAGGTACAGGAAGGCGTCGTAGCGCTCGCCCAGCACGGTGGGCACGTAGTTCCCCCACCGCTCCCGCTCGGGCCGGTAGACGACGCCGATCGCCCGGTGGTCCAGCCGCCGGCGCAGCCAGTCGGGCCGCTCCCCGCGCGGGTGGACGAACAGCGCATCCTCTCCCACGGTCTCGTGCAACAGCGCTTCCAGGCTCCCCGCCCGCGCGGGCGGCACGGCCATCCGCTCCATCTGCGCGCCCCACTCCCGCCCGGCGACCACCCCGCCGCGGTACCCGCCGAACCCGACGAGGACGACGTCGTCGACGCCGTGCCGCTCCCGCAGCAGCTGCCCGACGTTGGTCATCCCGGCGTCCGCCATGTCGGTGGCGCGGGCGTCGCCGATGTGCGTGTTGTGCTCCCAGACGACGGCCCTGGATGGGCGGGTCCCCGTGTCGTGGTGGTCCAGCAGCCGGTCGAGGGTGTCGGCCATGTGGACGTCGCGGACGTTCCACGACTCCGCGGACCCGCGCACCATGGCCCGGTAGTAGCGCTCGGCACCCACCACCACGGCCGCGTTCTGCTCGGCGGCGAACCGTGCGTCCGCGCCGGCGGCGGCCTCTGCCTCCCCGCGTCGCTCGCAGAGGGTGCGCAGCAGGTCGACGGCCGCCTGCTCGCACGAGGTGGGCGCGAACCGGCTGGCGAAGGCGTACTCGGCGCCGTCCTCGCCGAACGGCTCGAAGCAGGCGAGCGCCCGCTTGGCCTGCTCGACGTGGTCGGGCTCGTGCTCGGCGAGCCAGTCGACCAGCTCGTGCATCGAGTCCCACAGGCTGTAGACGTCGATGCCGTAGAACCCGACCCGGCGCTCCTCGGGGAGTCCCGCGTTGCGGTCGCGGAGCCAGCGGCAGAAATCGACGACGTCGTCGTTGGCCCACATCCACGTGGGCCAGCGGGTGAAGGCGTCGAGGGCGTCGCGGGGGTCCTCGTCGGCGTCCGGCCGCAGCCGCACGCTGCGGTCCACCCGGTAGCAGTCGGGCCAGTCGCCCTCCACGGCCACCAGGTCGAACCCGAGCTCCTCGACCAGCCGCCGGGTCAGCGCCGCCCGCCAGGCGTAGTACTCGTGCGTGCCGTGGCTGGCCTCGCCGATGGCGACGACCCGGGCGTCCCCGATCCGGTCCACGAGGGGGTCCAGGTCCGCAGGCGTGCGCAGCGGCCGGGCCAGGCCGCGGATCTGCTCGAGCACCGGTTCAGCCATGTCCCCGTCCTTCCCGCACGACCGAGGCGGCGACCTCGCGCAGGTCGCCGGTGCGCCGCCACACCGCGCGCTGGCGCACCGCGGAGGTACCCCGGGCCAGCAGCCGTTGCACGAGGTCCCGGACCTCGTCGAGCTCCCCGCGGTCGGCGAGGTCGTCGGCGAGCTCGGCCAGCAACGCCTCCACGGCCGTCCGTGCGTCGACGAGGACCCCGGCGACCGGGTCGAACAACGACCCGGAGACGCCGTCGCGGGCCGCCCGCCAGCGCGCCGCCCGCAGCAGCTCGGTACGCGGCTGCTCGAAGGGCTCGTCGCGTTGCGCGCGCGCGGCGAGGACGCGGACCAGGGAGGCCGCGAGCGCGGCGTGCAGCACGGCGTCGTCGAGGTCGGTGCACACGTCGGCCAACCGGAACTCCACGGTCGGCAGGTGCGACGACGGCCGCAGGTCCCAGTACAGGTGGGAGGCGTCCTCGATGACCCCGGCCGCGACCAGGCCGCCGACGACCGCGCGGTACCGGTCCGCGGAGCCCAGCGGCTCGGGGATGCCGGTGTGCGGCCAGCGCCCCCACCACAGCGTCCGGTAGCTCTCGTAGCCGGTGTCGGCGCCGTCGTGGAACGGCGAGCTGCCGGTGAGCGCGAGCAGCACCGGCAGGTGGGCGCGGGCCCGGTCGATCACCGCGACCGCCGTCTCCAGGTCGGGAACCCCGACGTGGACGTGGCAGCCGCAGATGTCCTGCCGCCGGGCCAGGCCGGCCCACCGCCGCACCATCGCCTCGTACCGCGGCTCCGGGGTGATCACCTGCTCGCGCCAGCCGGCCGACGGGTGCGTCGAGGCCATCAGGAGCGCCACCCCCGCGCCGGCCGCCGCGGCGCGCGCCTCCGCCCGCGTGCCCTCGAGCGCCGCCCGCACCTCGACGAGCGTCCGGCAGACACCGGTGGCCGTCTCCAGCTGCGTCGTGGTGATCTCGGCGTGCACCCGCTCGCCGAGCTGCTGCCGCGCGGCGGCGACGACGAGCTCCGGGCTCGGGGCGAGCGCGAAGGTCTCGGGGTCGACGAGGTGGAACTCCTCCTCCACCCCGACGGTGGCGCCCGCGGCACCCGGACGACCGGCGGTGGACTGCACGCGCCCTCCTGTCCCGGGCAGGACCCCTGCGCGCACCGTACGGCCCCGGCGGCGGTGCCGCACCCCGCCCGGGCGGGGTCGCGGGAACCACCCGGACGGGTCGTCTCCCCGCCCTGAGCGGCGCGGTGCCACCCCCGACCCGCAGGATGGTGGGCATCGACCTCGGGGGGAGGACGAGGAGGAACTGGGTGCACACCGGACCACGGACGGCCGCGACCCTGCTGGCAGTGGTCTACGGGATCAGCGGTCTGCTCTGCTGGTCCGGCGCCGCGGCGCCGATGGACGACGCCACACCGGTCAGGTTGCTGTGGGCGCTCGGTGGGATCGGCCTGGCGGCCGGCGCCGTGCTGCGGTCCACCGCGGGGCGGGTGCCGCCGTGGCTGCTGCACGTCGGCGTCGGCCTCCTGTCCGTGCTCATCGGCGTGGTCGCCTGGCGCTCGGCGACCGCCGTCGGCGTGGTGGGGCTCGGCCCGGCGCTGATCGCGGTGAGCCTGTACGCCGCGCACTTCCTGCCGCTGCCGGCCGCCCGTGCGCACAGCGTCTTCGCCGTCGTCTCCGGCACCACCGGCGCCTGGGCCGCCGCGCCGTCGGGCTTCCTCTCGCCGTGGATGGCCGTCGTCGTCTCCGTCGTCGTGCTGACCGAGGTGCAGGGGCGGCTGGCCCGGCAGCTGCGCCGGGCCGCGGCCACCGACCCGCTCACCGGCGTGGCCAACCGCCGGGCGTGGGAGGAGCAGGCTGCCGGGCACCTGGCGCGCGCGGCGCGCACCGGTGAACCCCTGACCTTCGCCATCCTGGACCTGGACGACTTCAAGGAGGTCAACGACCGCGACGGGCACCGCGCGGGCGACGACCTGCTCCGGGAGCTCACCGCGGGCTGGCGGCACCGGCTCCGGCGGGCCGATCTGCTGGGCCGCTACGGCGGCGACGAGTTCGTGCTGTGCCTGCCGGCGACGGACGAGGACGCGGCGTGGCGGCTCCTGGCCGCGCTGGCGGCGACCCATCCCTTCACCTGGACCGCCGGGGTCGCGGCGGCCGCGCCCGGGGACGAGCTCGCGACCGTGCTGGCCCGCGCCGACGCGCAGCTCTACCGGCGCAAGCGGAACCGGCTGGCCTGACCGAGGCCGGGCTCAGCCGCGGCGCCAGTCGTCGGCTTCGAGGTGGGATCCGGCCATCGGGCCCATCTGCAGCATCCCGCCGTCCACCGCCCACGAGGCGCCGGTGACGTACCCGGCGCCCGGCGAGGCGAGGAAGGCGACGACGGCGGCGACTTCGCGCGCGTCGCCCGGTCGGCGCAGCGGGACGCCGGGTCGCTCGTGCCCGGGCGCGGTCGGGTCCTCGTCCTCCTGACCGGTCATCGGCGTGGCGATCTCGCCGGGCGCGACGGAGTTGACGGTGATCCCGTGCTCGGCCAGCTCGAGGGCCGCGACCTTGGTGAGCAGGCCCAGGCCGCCCTTCGCCGCGCAGTAGCCGGCCGCCCCGACGCGGGGCGCGTGCTCGTGGACGCTGGTGATGTTCACGATCCGCCCGCCCCTCCCGGCGGCGACCATGCGCCGCGCGGCCCGCTGCAGGCACAGGAAGGCGCCGTCGAGGTCGGTGGCCAGCACCTCGCGCCAGGTGGCGAACTCCAGGTCCAGCAGCGGCGTGGAGTGGCCGGTGCCCGCGTCGTTGACCAGCACGTCGACGCCGCCGAGCGCATCGGCCAGCTCGTCGACGACGTCGGCCGCGGCGGGCAGCCGGGTCAGGTCGAGGTGGCGGACCTCCGCCCGGCGGCCGCGCGCCCGCACCTGCTCCGCGGTCGCCTCGCCGGCGTCCCGGTCGCGGTACCAGGTGACCCCGACGTCGCAGCCCTGCTCGGCCAGGGCCAGCGCGACCGCCCGCCCGATGCCCGACTCCGACCCGGTGACGAGGGCGACGCGCCCGCTGCCTTCCGCCATGCCGGGGACGCTAACGATCCCGCGACGGCCGCGCAGCGCGACGGGTCCCCCGGTGCTCCGGGGTAGAGCACGGGGATGCCTGCCACCCGATCCCTGCTCACCCGGGTCGTGCTCGTGCTCACCGCCGTCGTGCTGCCCACGACCGGGTGCGTCGTCGTGGAGACGTCGTCCCCCGGTACCGGCGCCGGGTCCGCCACCGCACCGGCGCCGGACGAACCGCCGTCGGCCGAGGACGGCGACGCCGCCGCACGGATGGCCCGCGCCGTCTTCGACCGGGTGAACGACGAGCGTGCGGCGCGCGACCTGGCGCCGCTGGAGTGGGACGAGTCGCTGGCGGGCGTGGCCCGGGACTGGAGCGAGCAGATGGCGGCCGACGGCCGGCTCCGGCACCAGGACGTCCGCGCGCTGCTCGGCCGGGACGAGCTGAGCGGCTTCACCGGCCTCGGGGAGAACATCTTCACCGCGTCGGGGCCGGTACCGGCCGGGGCGGCGCACGTCGGGTGGATGCGCTCGGACGACCACCGGGTCAACGTGCTCAACCCGGGCTGGAACCGCATCGGCATCGGCTTCCACTGCGCCCCCGACGGGTCGGTGTGGGCGACCCAGGAGTTCGGCCGCACGACCGGCGCCGACCGCCCCCGGGTCAGCCAGGAGACGCCCCCGCAGGAGCCCATCGCCCGCCCGGCGGAGGACGGCCCGTCCTGCTCCTGAGGTCGGCCGGTCAGCGCCCCCCCGGCCGCCCCGGCGAACCGCCGCGCCCACTCCCCCAGGAGGGTGCGCAGCTCGGGGGGCGACTCCACGCTGAACCCGGCGCCGACCGCGCCCAGCGCGAACGCGGCCCAGCCCAGCTGGTCGGTCTCCATCCGCACCCGGCACGCCTGGTCGCCGTCGTCCTCCACGGTGGCCCACGTCCCGATGCGCGCACGGACCAGCGCGGCCGGCGCGGCCACGCACGCCGCGACGACGTAGGACCCGGCGCGCACGTCGGTGCCGGCGCGGACGAACGCCTCGGGGCTCTCCGCCGGCAGCCGGCGCGGCGCGAAGCGCGCCCCGGGCGGCCGCGGGCCGGTCACCCGGTCGAGGCGGAAGCTGCGCCAGTCCCCGTCCCGTGTCGTACGCGACGAGGTACCAGCGGCGGCCCAGGGCCACCAGCCCGATTCGCGGCCGGGAACTGGCACCGATCGCCCCTAGCGTCATCCGCGACGTCCCACCTCGATGAAGGGCACCCCATGACCGACAGCACCCTCACCCGCGAGCGCGCCGACCTGCTCGAGACGCTCGCCGTGCACCGCGGGTTCCTGCGCTGGACGGTGCAGGGCCTCACCGACGAGCAGGCCCGGCGGCGGACCACCGCGAGCGAGCTGACCCTGGGCGGACTGGTCAAGCACGTCGCCGCCACCGAGGCGGGCTGGGCCCGCTTCGTCGTCGAGGGCACCGAGGCGATGGCCCCGCCGAGCGACGCGACCGGGGCCGACCAGTGGACCGACGGTTTCCGGCTGCTCCCCGGGGAGACGCTCGCGGACGTGCTCGCCGGCTACGACGAGATCGCGCGGCGCACCGACGACCTGGTGCGCACCCTGCCCGACCTCGACGTCTCCCACCCCCTGCCGGAGGCGCCGTGGTTCCCGCCGGGCGCGACCCGCTCGGCTCGGCGGGTGTTCCTGCACATCATCGCCGAGACCGCCCAGCATGCGGGCCACGCCGACATCCTGCGGGAGTCGCTCGACGGGCAGAAGACCATGGGCTGACAGCGGACGGGGCTCGTCAGCCCCCGTCGAGCTCCCGGACCCTGGCCAGGGCACGGTCGTGGGCCTCGGCCGCCTCGGTGGCGTCCCGCTCCGCGGCGGCACGGCGGCGCTCCTCGCGCCGGAGCGCCGCCGCCGCCTCCCCCGCCTGTCGCTCGGCCTCCGCCAGCTCGTCGGCCAGCTCCTCCACGCGGGCCCGGAGCGCCTGCTCGCGGGCAGCCAGCTCCTCGGTGGCGCGGCGGTGCTCCGCCAGGACCTCCTCGGCATCGCGGGCGGCCGCCTCGGCGTGGTCCGCCGCCTCCCGCGCGGCGGCCAGTTCCCGCCGCCGCTTCTCCTCGGCGGCCCGCCGGCGCTCCTCCTGCTCCCGCGCCCGCCGGTCGGCCGCCGGCTCCCCCACCTGCTTCCGGGATGCGGCGGCCTTCGCCGGCCGGGCATCGGCTCGCTCGGTGCGCTGCGCGCGGGGTGGGTGCACCAGCCGCAGGTCGGGGCGGGCGACCGTCGTCCCCATGCCGCTGTAGGACATCGGCGAGGTGAGCCGGCCGGTGAGCAGGGCCTGCCCCGCCCCGGGGTCGGACATCGCGGCGCGCAGCGTCTCCTCGACCTGCGCGGCCACGGACGTGCTGACCGGGTGACCCTGGGCGTGCGCCAGCGCCCGCGCCTGCCGGGTCAGGGCCGTCAGCAGCTGGCGGCGCTGGACGTCCAGCGCCCGCAGCTGGTCGCCGGCGAGGTTCTCCTGGGCCTCCCGCAGCAGCCCGCCGAGCTCGACCAGACCCTCGATCTCGGCGCGCTGCTCGCGCACGAGCAGGTTGCACGCCCAGGCGGCGGCCGACGCCTTGGGCAGCGCGCCGATCTCCTTGGCCAGCGACTTGTCACCGCCGGCCTTGGCCTCGTCCTGGCGCTGCTTGCGCAGGGCGACGAACTCCTCGGGCGGCACCGCGTACAGCTCGTCGGCCACCTCGTCGAGATCCACGGCGGCATCCTGCCCTCCCGTGTTGATCAGGTCACCTGATCGACAGGGGTCCTCTCCCACGCTCGGTGCTGAGCCAGGACCCCGAGCGGTGGGCCAGGAGCGGCGGGGACCCGCCCTGGCGGATCAGCAGCAGGAGGCGGCGGCCGGCTGGG
This sequence comes from Blastococcus sp. SYSU DS0533, assembly GCF_054050775.1. NCBI lineage: Bacteria > Bacillati > Actinomycetota > Actinomycetes > Geodermatophilales > Geodermatophilaceae > Blastococcus > Blastococcus sp. SYSU DS0533. The sequence continues at coordinate 109,701 of NZ_JBJGZZ010000007.1, forward strand.
CGTCCGTCCGGCAGCAGCTGCCGTCACCGGCAACCTCCGTGAGCTCGGGCTCGGTGCGCCCCTCCAGGTCCGGGCGCGCATCGGCCGTGACGGTGTAGATCTCCCACGGCTCGCCGCCCGGCCCGGTCACCCACACCTTGTCCTGGACGGCGTAGCAGCAGGTGGTGCCGTCCTCGACCCGCGTGGCCAGCCCCGCGTCGGCGAGCCGCCCGGTCGCGGCGGCGACCTCCTCGGAGGAGGCGACCTCGACGCCGAGGTGGTCCATGCGGGTGGGCTCCCCCGCCGCTCCCTCGAGCAGCACCAGCTTCAGCGGCGGCTCGGCGACGGCGAAGTTGGCGTAGCCCGGCCGCCGCTTGGCCGGGACGGTGTCGAACAGCCGCGAGTAGAAGTCGACGGCGGCGTCGAGGTCGGCGACGCGGAGAGCGAGCTGGACACGGGACACGAGAACCTCCTGCGGACGGGACATAGACGAGCGTCGATGCCTGAACGCAGAATGAACACCTTCCATCGATTCTTGTCAATACGATTCTCATCGTTACGATGACCGTCGACGTCCGACGAAGGAGCACCGATGAGCGAGCCGGCCCTGGCCTGCTGCACCCCGCTGTCCGGTACGGCGATGTCCGCCGAGCAGGCCGAGCAGGTCGCCCCCCTCCTGAAGGCGCTGGCCGACCCGGTCCGCCTCCGGCTGGTCAGCCTGATCGCCTCCAGCGCGACCGGTGAGGCCTGCGTGTGCGATCTCAACGACGCGTTCGACCTCACCCAGGCCACGATCAGCCACCACCTGAAGGTGCTGCACTCGGCTGGGCTGCTCGACCGCGAGAAGCGCGGGGTGTGGGTCTACTACGCCGTGCGCCCCACCGCGCTGCGCGCCGTCGCCGGGCTCTTCGACACCGCGGTACCGGCATGAGCGACGCCGTCCGGGAGACCGCCCGTCCCGACGCACCGGCCGACGCGCCCGTCCTGCAGAAGCTCTCCACCCTCGACCGGTTCCTGCCGGTCTGGATCATCGCGGCGATGGCGCTCGGGCTGGCACTGGGCCGCTGGGTACCCGGCCTGGACGACGCCCTGTCGGCGGTCGAGGTGGGCGACGTCAGCCTGCCGATCGCCATCGGCCTGCTGCTGATGATGTACCCGGTGCTGGCCAAGGTGCGGTACTCCGAGCTGGACCGGGTGACCGGCGACCGGAAGCTGCTGGGTGCCAGCCTGGTGCTGAACTGGCTGCTGGGCCCCGCGCTGATGTTCGCGGTGGCCTGGCTGCTCCTGCCCGACCTCCCCGAGTACCGCACCGGTCTGATCATCGTGGGCCTGGCCCGCTGCATCGCCATGGTGCTGATCTGGAACGACCTCTCCTGCGGCGACCGGGAGGCCGCCGCCGTCCTGGTCGCCATCAACTCGGTCTTCCAGATCCTCGCCTTCGCCGCGCTGGGCTGGTTCTACCTGCAGGTGCTGCCGGGCTGGCTGGGCCTGTCGACGACGTCGGCGGAGTTCAGCGTCTGGGCGATCGTGCTGTCGGTGCTCGTGTTCCTCGGCATCCCGCTGCTGGCCGGCTTCCTCACCCGCACGGTCGGCGAGCGGCGCAAGGGGCGCACGTGGTACGAGGGCACGTTCCTGCCCCGCATCGGCCCCGTCGCCCTCTACGGCCTGCTCTTCACGATCGTGATGCTGTTCGCGCTGCAGGGGGACGCGATCACCTCCCGGCCCTGGGACGTCGCCCGCATCGCGCTGCCGCTGCTCGCCTACTTCGTCCTCATGTTCGGCGGGTCGTTCCTGCTGGGCATGCGGCTGCGCCTCGGCTACGCGAAGACGGCGACGCTCGCCTTCACCGCGGCCGGCAACAACTTCGAGCTGGCCATCGCCGTCGCCATCGGCACCTTCGGCGTCACCAGCGGGCAGGCGCTCGCCGGCGTCGTCGGCCCGCTCATCGAGGTGCCGGTCCTGGTCGCGCTGGTCTACGTCTCGCTCTGGGCCGCCCGCCGCTGGTTCCCCGGTGACCCGACCGTCCCCGCGACCCCCGCAAGGAGCACCCGATGACCGCGAGCGTCCTCTTCGTCTGCGTGCACAACGCCGGCCGCTCGCAGATGGCCGCCGGCTGGCTGCGCCACCTGGGCGGGAACGCCGTCGAGGTCCGCTCGGCCGGCTCGCTGCCCGGCGACCAGGTCAACCCGGCCGCGGTCCAGGCCATGGCCGAGGTCGGCATCGACATCTCCGACCAGCGCCCCAAGGTGCTGACCACCGACGCCGTCGAGGCCTCCGACGTGGTGATCACCATGGGTTGCGGCGACGCGTGCCCGATCTTCCCCGGGAAGCGCTACCTGGACTGGCCGCTGGACGACCCGGCCGGCCAGGGGGTCGAGGCGGTGCGGCCGATCCGCGACGAGATCGAGCGGCTGATCCGGGGGTTGCTCGCCGAGCTCGCGGTCAGCCCTCGCGCCTGAGCACGAAGAAGAACGGGGCGGGCAGGCCGCGCAGGTCCATCAGGCCGAGCACCGTCCGGCTGTCCACCCGGCGGAAGACGTCGATGATCGGCAGCCGGTCGTAGACCATCGCGGCGGTGACCACGCCGCGGTGCTCGACGGCCCGCAGCCGGGCCTTCGGGCGGGACGTCGTCAGCAGCGGCCGGAGGGCGGTGAACGCGAGGCGGGCGGGTGTGCTGTGCGCCAGCGCGGGCAGCCCGCGCAGCACGCCCACCGGGATGAGCGCCGGGTCCACCGACCGCGGCCCCGAGCGCGTGGCGAACAGCAGCGGGTGCACGGTCTCGGCGTCGCGGAACTCCTTGCCCCACCAGCCGTAGCGCTCCAGCAGGCCGTCCAGCGGCGACCTGGTCGGCAGCTCGCTGCCGCGCCACCGGCCGAGCATCTCCTCGACCGCCTGGGGCCGGAGGAAGTCGAAGAAGGCCAGCGCCTCCTCCGGCGGGGCGAAGTGCCGGTGGTCGGCTAGCCACTTGTCGCCGCTGACGAACTGCAGCGTCATGCCACCGGGCGCTCGAAGGTCACCAGCACGCCGTCGACGCCGCCGGGACCGATGCGGCCCTTGACCTCCACGGAGGTGATCGCCTTGAGCTGCCAGCCGGAACGCGCGTGCTCGTTGAGCACCTTCTCCAGCTTCCCACCCGACATCTTGCCGCCGATGAGGCCCTCCCGGATCTCCTCGACCTTCTACTCGTAGCGCGCGGCTGCCATGGGGCCCCGTCCTCTCGGCTCGCTCCGGTCGTCGCCCACCAGCCTGCCGCGCCCCGCCACGGGCGTCGAGACGGAGCACTCCCCCCGCCGCGCTGCGCCGGCCCAAGGCCGCCGCAGCTCACCGGCCGGCGCCACCGCCGCCGCCGGCGGCCAGCGCGCGCTCCAGCTCCGGGGTCAGCCGCGGGATGGGCCGGGTGTCGTCGTCCACCGGCCGCCGGGCGGCCGGGGTGACGAAGGGGCTGCGCACCGCGGCGGCCACCGCGTCCGGGTTGACCGAGGCGGCCGGCACGCGCCGACCGGCGACTGCGGGCGTCCCGACGTCGACGGGCGTGGTCCCGGTGGCGGCCCAGCGGGCCGCGCCGGCACCGAACGCGGTCGCGGACAGCGCGGCCAGCTCGCACCACTGCCGGCCGACGAACTGCAGGCGGTGGACGTCGTCGGCACGGGACCGGACCACCGCGCGGAAGACGACGTGCGCGGCGCGGTCGGGCACGCGGATGGCGAGCTCCACCTCCGCCCCGACGGCGGCGCCGACCCCGCGGACGCGCACCTGCGCACCACCGAGCGAGACGTCGACGAGCCGGGCCGGGGCGCCCTCGACGACGGCGGGCAGCGCGGCCGCGAAGCGGTGCCCGTCGCGCCGCTCGGCGGAGAAGCGCGGGTCGCGGATGCGGCGGATGCCGGCGACGACGAAGCCGAGGGTGCTCGCCACCCAGAAGACCGGGACCAGCGTGGTGCCGCCGAAGCCGTGCTCGACCGGCGTCCAGCCGACCACGCTCGCGACCGTGAAGAGCAGGCTGCCGGCGAGCACGGCGGCGAGCACGAGCAGCATCGCCGGCACCCGGGCACGGGTCCGCTCCTCCCCCGTGCGGCCCTTCGCCGTCACCGCGAACCGGCCGGTGCCGCGCAGCACCAGCGACAGCGTGGCGGCGAGGTTGGAGGGCAGCCGGACCGCCTCGAACAGCAGCGAGAACCGCGCCGGGGCGAACCCGCGCGACAGGAGGCCCAGCGCGACCTGCTGCAGGAGGAACGGGATGCCGGCCATCACCGCGAACAGTGCGGGCGGCGCGTCCACCGGGAAGACGCCGGTGACCAGCACGGCCACCGGGACGAGCGCCAGGCCCAGCGTCCGCCACGAGTCGAACCACGCCGACAGCGAGTAGAGGTATCCCAGCCGCTGGCGGAGCGTGAGCCCCGGGGCGGTGAGCGGGTTGTCGTGCCGGAGCACCTGCATCGCGCCCCGACCCCACCGCCGGCGCTGGGCGTAGAAGGCGTCGGGGCTGCCCGCCGCCAGGCCCCGGGCGAGCACCTCGTTGTGGTACGCGCTCCGCCAGCCGGCGCGGTGCAGCTTCATGGTCGTGTGGAAGTCCTCGGTGAGCGACTCGGTGGCCACTCCCCCGACAGCGCGCAGCGCCTCGGCGCGCAGAACGGCGTTCGTCCCGCACCAGAAGGCCGCACCCGCATGGTGCTTGCCGGCCTGGATCACCCGGTAGAACAGCGACTCCTCGTGCAGGTCGACGCCCGGGCACAGGTGCTCGAAGGAGCTCGTGTTGTAGAAGTGCTGCGGCGTCTGCACCAGCGCCAGCCGGTCGTCGGCGAAGTAGGGCAGCGTCCGGGTGAGGAAGTCCGGGTCGGGCACGTGGTCGGCGTCGAACACCGCGACGAGGTCGGTGCGCACCTGGGCCAGCGCGTGGTTGAGGTTGCCCGCCTTGGCGTGGTCGTGCTCGGCCCGGCTCACGTAGCGGGCGCCCAGCGCGGTCACCATCTCCTCGACCTCGAGCCGGTCGCCGTCGTCGAGCACCCAGGTCTCGTGCTCCCCCTCCATGGCCAGGCAGGCGGCGACGGTGGGAAGCAGCACGTCGAGGTGCTCGTCGTAGGTGGCGATGAGCACGGTGACCGACGGCGGCGGCCCGGGGCGCGGCGCCGGCACGGTCGCCGGCGAGACGTCCCAGGTGGTCATCACGAAGAGCACGAGGGCAAGCCCACCGTAGAGCTCCAGCGCGAGGAACGGCACGCCCAGCCAGAGGGCCGGGCCCTCGGGCAGGGTCGCCAGCAGCCGCCACGTCAGGTAACCGGAGGTGGCCAGGACGGCGGCCACGGCCACCGCGCGCACCACGAGCAGCCGCGGAGCGCCCTCCGGCACCGGGACGGCGTCCCGGGTCCCGCTGGGGCGGCCCAACGCCGCCCGCTCCATGCTCACGCAGGAGGCATCGACACCCGGGCCGGTCGTGCACATCCCCCCGAGTGGTGAGGCCGAGGGGTTGCGCTCAGCCGGCGGTGACGCGGAACCGCTCGGCCGCCCGGTCGGCCATGTCCGCGAACTCCTCTCCCTCGTGCAGCAGCGTCCAGGCCATGACCAGCTCCACGCCCGTCGGCACCCCGTCGGCGTCGACCGCGCCCGGCGGCGCGACGAGGTGGCCGACGCTCTCCACGAGGAGCCCCTCGCCCGGGCCGGCGGCCTGCCGCCCCACCCGCCGGACGCGCAACGCCGGGCCGGCCGGCAGCGCGACCAGGTCGACCCCCGGCGGGGCCAGACCACGCCCGGCGGTGGCGCGCTCCTGCGCGGCGAGCTCCGGCAGCCCGGTGGTCAGCCGGTACCGGTCCGCCCGGAGGGTCGCGAGGACGCCGTGGGCCGGCTCCGGCACCCAGAGCGCGGCGAGGTCGGGCGCGCCCTCCCGGAGCGCAACGCCGAGTGACCGCAGCTGCGCGCCCAGCCGCCCGCCTCCGGGCCCGCGGACGCCGAGGACGTCGCACACCTCCCGCGCCCACCCGGCGACGGCACCGGACCGGGGCAGCCACACCCAGCCCTCGTCGCACGGCTCGACGCGGTATCCCCACTGCGCCGCCTGCGTCACGGAAGCCATCGGAAAGAGCCCGCGACCGCGTCGAAGAGCGCGCTGAGCGGTTCGAGCAGCTCGAGCAGCGGCGTCGAGAAGCTCAGCAGCACGAAGCCGCCCCCGGGCAGCGGGTGCCGGTACTGCACGACCGCGGTCTCGACCCGGCGGCCGTCCGGAGCGGGCACGAGCACCCGGCGCCGCAGGCGGGCCACCGGCCCGCAGACCAGCTCGACCACCTCGCCCGACGTTCCCGGACCCACCGCCGCGAGGAACGCGGCCTCTTCCGCACCGGGCGGCTCGCCGTCCCGCGGGGGCACCACGCCCACGGCCAGGGCGCAGGCGACCGGCGGGGCGCCCTCCTGGAACACCGGCAGGTGCACCTCGACGGTACGGCTGTCGCTGCGCGCGGCCACCGCATCGTGCAGCAGGCGGGCCACCTGCGGCATCAGCCGGTCGCGGTCGGGCCGTCCCCGGGTGACCGCCCGGGCGATCCGCCGGACGTCCGCCTCCCGCTGCACCCCGTCCAGGACCCGGATCCGCACCCAGTCACCCGGCACCGCGAAGGTGAAGTCACGGGGTGGCGCCCCGACGGTCCCCGGCGCCACGGCGGTCACCGGTCCCCCCGGACCAGGGCGGGGCCGCCGTTACCGGCGAACGCGTTGGCCGCGGGGGCCGTCCCGGCGGCGTTCGCGAGCAGGGACGCGCCGTCAGCCCGCGCGGCGCGGGACAGGCCGGTCCGCACCTGCGGGGCCGCCGTCGCCTGCGGGTGGACGAAGGGGCGCGGGCCGGCGACCGGGCCGCGCAGCAGGCCCGACGGGCGGTAGGCCTCGGCCCACTCCCCGCGGGTGGGCAGCCAGCCGCGCGGGTCGCGGGCCCGGGACGCGAGCGCCGAGGCCGCCGCTCCGGGGGACGCGACGACGGCCGAGGCCGCCTCCGCCTCCCGGCGGGTCATCCCCGAGCCCCGCAGGTGCTGCACCAGCGAGGGGCGGGCCAGCCCGCGGGTCCCCGTGGCCACCGCGCGGCCGGCCACCGCGAAGGCACGACCGGCCCCGAAGGTCAGCACGCCCACCGCGTCCCAGAGCACGGCGTCGAGCCCCGCCCGGCCGCTCCTCAGCAGCACCGTGTTGCCCACCAGCGAGACGGCACCGGCGACGAGGGCCAGCCCGGCGAGCGCCGCGGCGAAGGGCTGCAGACCCGGGATCGTGCCGAGGGAGAACGCCACCAGGCCGAGGACCGCCGACAGGACCCCGGCCCAGCCGGTGACGACGGCGACGACGTCGAGGACGTCGTCCCAGGAACCGTCCGCGAGGTCGTCCGCACCCACGACGTCGTCGATGGCATCGGCGGCGGCGTTCCCCGCCGCCCGCCACTCGGCCTCCAAGATGGCCAGTTCCTCGTCGGCCGCCTGGATGCCCCCGGTGGCCGCCGCGGCGTCCTCGTACGCCCGGCGCTCGGCGACCGGGTCGGACTCCGGCTGCGCGGCGGCGCGCTCGCGGGCCCGCCAGGCGGCGTCCCGGTCCTCCTCGGCCCGCTTGGCGCGGGCCAGGACGACGTCGGCGCGGGCCTGGACGTCCTGGAGCGTGCGCGCGTAGCCGGCGAGCGCCGCCGCCGTCCCCTGGTACCGGGCGAGCGCCTGCTCGATGGTGCCGGCCACCTCGGCGGTGCGCTGCCGGAACGCCCGGCCCGCTCCGGAGTCCCAGGCCGTCGCGCTGCCGTGGATCTCGCGGAGCGCCGTCGCCGCCGTGGTGATGGCCGCAGCGGTGCCGGCGTAGCGCCGTGCGAGCCGGGCGATGGCCTGGGCGTCCCCGCCGACCGGGTCCGACGAGCGCAGGGGCGACCAGTCCCGCGGGCGGCTCACCGCTCACCGGCCAGGGCGGCGACCAGCTCGGTCTCGATCCGCTCGTAGACGTCCGCGGCGTCCTGCGCGGCCCGGCCGAGCCCCGCGATGAGCCCGGCCATCTCGGTCCGCCGGCGATCCCAGCCGCTGCCGAACTGCCGCAGCCGCTCCCGCAGCCGGTCGTGCGCGATGACGCCGCCGTCGACATCGGCGGTGTCCCGCGCGCCGTCGAGCTCACCGTGCACGACCAGCAGCGCCCGCCCCGCGTCGCGCAGTACCGCCGTCTCCACCTCGAGGCCGTCGCTCACACCGCGGACCCTAGGCAGGAACGGCCCTGCCCCGGACCCGTCGTCCACAGGCGCTCAGGCGGTGCGGGGCCCCTCCCACAGGTCGATGCCGCCCTCGACGGCGTGCTGGTCGATCGCCGCGAGCTCGTCGTCGGTGAACGCGAGGTTGTCCAGCGCCCCGACGTTCTGCTCCAGCTGGGCCACGCTGCTGGCCCCGATCAGCACGGTGGTCATCCGCGGGTCGCGCAGGGCCCAGGCCAGCGCCATCTGGGCCAGCGACTGCCCGCGCTCCCGGGCCAGGCCGTCGAGCGCGCGGACATGGGTGAGGGTCTGCTCGGTGAGCAGGTCCGGTGAGAGCGACTTGCCCTGGCTCGCCCGCGACCCCTCCGGCACCCCGCCGAGGTACTTGTCGGTGAGCATGCCCTGGGCCAGCGGGGAGAAGGCGATGCAGCCGGCCCCCACGTCGGCGAGGGCGTCCAGCAGGTCCTCCCGCTCGATCCAGCGGTTGAGCATCGAGTAGGACGGCTGGTGGATCAGCAGGGGCGTCCCGAGGTCGGCGAGGATCGCGGCGGCGCGCCGGGTCTGCTCGGGCGAGTACGACGAGATGCCGGCGTAGAGGGCCTTCCCGGAGCGGACGGCGGTGTCCAACGCCCCCATCGTCTCCTCGAGCGGCGTCGTCGGGTCGGGCCGGTGGCTGTAGAAGATGTCGACGTACTCGAGACCCATCCGCCGCAGCGACTGGTCCAGGCTGCTGAGCAGGTACTTCCGCGAGCCCCCGCCCTGCCCGTACGGCCCGGGCCACATGTCGTAGCCGGCCTTGGTGGAGATGACCAGCTCGTCGCGGTACGGCCGGAAGTCGTCGGCCAGGTGTCGCCCGAAGTTGGTCTCCGCGCTGCCGTAGGGCGGGCCGTAGTTGTTCGCGAGGTCGAAGTGCGTGATGCCCAGGTCGAAGGCCCGCCGCAGGATGTCGCGCTGGCGGTCGAAGGGCATGTCGTCGCCGAAGTTGTGCCACAGGCCCAGGCTGAGCACGGGCAGGTCCAGGCCGCTCCGACCGGTGCGGCGGTAGGTCATGGACTCGTAGCGGTCGTCGGCTGCGGGGTAGGCCATGCACCGATCCTGCGTCACCGGCGGCCGGCCCGCCGCACCCACCCCGGATCGCCGGCGCCCGTGGGAGGGTCCCCGCCCCCTAGGGTGGACGGTGCCCGCCCCGCCTTCCCCTGGAGCTCCCGTGCTGCTGCGTCTGGTCGGTCTCCTGCTCGTCGTATGGCTGGTGCTCTCGATCATCGGCGCGCTGGTGGAGGGGCTCTTCTGGCTGCTGCTCGTCGGCGTGCTCCTCTTCGTGGCCACCGCCGCCTACGGCTGGCTGAAGCGCGACGACCGGGTCTGACCCCGGCGGCCGCCCGCCCGGGGATCAGTCGCCGTCGGCGTCGCCGGCCGCCCCGCCGGCGTAGGGGTGCGGGTCGCCCACCTGGCCGGTGGGCGGCGGGCCGGACGCGGGCTGCTCGGGGACCTGGTCCGCGGGCGCGACGCGGACCGTGGCCTCGAGTGCGTCCAGGCCGATGGCGAAGCGGTTCTCGGTCACGGGCTCACCATCCACCCGCGGGGGCCGGTCGTCCAGACCGGCGTTCCGGCGGAGGCCGGTCGGACCGCCAGCGGTCGCCGTCGGCGTCGCCGGGTGCGCGGAGGTCAGGCTCCGCCCGGGCGGTGGGCGTAGGTGTGGCGGTAGTAGTCGGCCAGGCGCAGCCGCGAGGCGGCCGCCTCGTCGAGGTAGACCCCTGCCCGTCGGTGCAGCTGCAGCACCGAGGCGGGGCACATGCTGCCCAGCGGACCCTCCACCGCCGCCGCGACGGCCTCGGCCTTGGCCTCGCCCTGCGCGACCAGGACCAGCTCCCGCGCCTCCAGGATGGTGCCGAGCCCCTGGGTCAGGCAGTGCACCGGCACCTCCTCCGGCGAGGCGAAGAACCGGGCGTTGTCCGCGCGGGTCCGGGGCGCGAGCGCCTTCACCCGGGTGCGCGACGTCAGGGACGACGTCGGCTCGTTGAAGCCGATGTGCCCGTTGGCGCCGATCCCGAGGAGTTGCACGTCGATGCCACCGGCCGCGCGGATCTCCTGCTCGTAGCCGGCCGCCGCGGCGTCCAGGTCCACCGCGCAGCCGTCGGGCACGCGCACCCGCGCCGGATCGAGCCCGAGCGGTTCGACGACAGTGCGCCGGATGACGGACGCGTAGCTCTGGGGGTGCGCCGGCGGGAGGCCGACGTACTCGTCCAGCGCGAAGCCGCGGACGCCGGAGACGTCGAGCTCACCGGCGGCCACCTGCCGGGCGAGCTCGGCGTAGGTGCCCAGCGGCGAGGAGCCGGTCGCCAGCCCGACGACGGCGTCCCTGCGCCGGCGGACCGCCTCGGCGACCCGCCGCGCGGCGACCCGGGCCACCTCGTCGGGCCCGGGGAGGATGACCACCTCCACCGGCCCAGGATCCCACCGGCCGGGCCCCGGGTGGCGCCTGCTCCTGACACCTGCGGGTGGTCGCCGGCCGACCGCTACAGCCGCGGCCCCGGACGTCCGATGGGAACCGGTGCGACGACTGCCGGCGCTGGCCCTCTCCGCCCTGACCACGACCGCGCTCCTCTCCGGGTGCGCGACCCCGGACGACGGCACCGCCGGAGCGACCGGGCCGGCGTGCCCGGCGGCGGAGCTGGCGCGGCCCGGCGCGGGCGACGGGATCTACCTGGGGGTGAACCTCGACTGGGGCGACCGCACCCTGGCCGAGCACGCAGCCGCGCTCGGCTCGCACCCCGCCGTCGCCGTCTCCTTCACCGGCTTCCCCTTCTCCCCCGCCGACGCGGGCAACCTCGACGCCGCCGTCGAGCAGGTGCGCGGCGAGGGCGGCCTGCTGCTGGTCACCCTCGAGCCGCACGAGGGGCTGGCCGCCGTCACCGAGGAGGTCTCGGCCGACCTGGCCGAGCGGCTGGCCGGCTACAACGAGCGCGGCGTCCCCGTCGTCGTCCGGTTCGCCCACGAGATGAACGGCTCCTGGTACCCGTGGGGGCAGCAGCCGAGCGCCTACGTCGAGGCGTTCCGGCGGGTGGCCGACGCCGTGCACGTGGGCGCGCCGGGCTCGGCGGTGATGTGGGCGCCCAACTACGGCGGCGGCTACCCGTTCACCGGCGGTGCCCACGCGGCGACCGACCTCGGCGACGTCACCGCGCTGGACACCGACGGCGACGGCGCGGTCTCGGCGGCCGACGACCCCTACGCCCCGTACTGGCCGGGCGAGGACGCCGTGGACTGGGTCGGCATGTCGCTGTACCACTGGGGCGACGCGCACCCCTGGGGCGAGAACGAGGTCCCCGAGGTCGGCAAGCTCCTCGCCCAGCTGACCGGCACCTACGCCGGGCGAGGCGGTGACGAGCGCGGGCTACCGGACTTCCACGCCGAGTACGGCGAGCGGTACGGCAAGCCGGTCGCCGTCCCGGAGACCGCGGCGTTCTTCGCCCCGGGCGGGGGTGGCGCCGACGAGCTGGCCGTCAAGCAGGCCTGGTGGCAGCAGCTGTTCGACCCGGGGCTGACCGAGCGGCTGCCCCACCTGGCGATGGTGAACTGGTTCGAGTGGGCCAAGGAGGAGCCGGAGGTCGGTGGTCGGGTGGACTGGCGCGCGACCGGGTCCGCGCCGGTGCGCGACGCCTTCCGCGCCGACCTGCCGGAGTGGGCCCTCGACGCCGGCGACGTCCCCCGCTGCGGCGGCTGACCCGGCCGTCGACAGCACCGCCCGCCGGGCGCGCAGCATCCCGCAGACGACGAGCGAGCAGCACAGCCCGACGCCGGCCGACAGCCACACCGCGGCCTGGTCGAGGCACCAGCCGTAGCCGGTCCACGCGGCGCAGGAGCCCGAGCCGAGCCACCACCGCGCCGGCGAGAGCCCGGAGATGTCCTGGCTGCGGTCGCGCAGCAGGCTGACCGGCTGCGGCAGCGCGGCCGCCGCCCCGACAACAGAGGCGACCCCGCCCAGCAGCGTCGCGGCCGCCACCGGGTCGGCACCCAGCAGCCCTGCCCCGGCGAGCGCCCCGGTGGCGAGCACGGCGAGGCCGGCGGCGCCGGACGCGGTCCGCAGGAGCACCCGCGGGGAGCGCAGCCGCGACTGGGTGAGCAGCAGCGCCCCGAGGACGGCGGCGTTGCCGGTGCCGACGACGGCGTTGGTGAGGATCTGCACCGGATCGCCGGAGAGCAGGCCGAAGGCGAGCCAGCAGAGGTTGAGCGCGACGGCGAGCCAGGCGCTGGTGGGCGAGAGGCCGAGCGTGCGGCGGTGCCGGCAGGAGAGCCAGACCTGGGGCCAGACGACGGCGATGCTGAGGGTGGCCGCGAGCGTGCCGACAGCGGCGGACATGGTGGAGCCGGATCCGTTCGGAGTCGGTGCGGGAGGAGCGGCCACCGGGAACGGGGTTCGGGGGGCTCGGCGGCGAGCGGCGCCGGTGGCGGCCGGGCGGTGACCGGGGACGTCATCGCGCCGTGGGGCCGTGACCGGGACGTGATCCTCCGATTCCGGAGTGTGACCTCCGCCGCACACTCCTAGGCTGGGCGGCCGTGACCACCCGGACCGAGACCATCCGCGCCGCCGCGGGCTACCTGCGGTCGTGGCTGGACGCCCAAGTGCGGCACCGCCGCGTACCGGGCGCGCAGGTGGCGGTCCGCCACGGCGGCGAGCTGGTGCTCTCGGCCGCGTCCGGTGTCGCCGACGTCTCGACCGGTGCGCCGCTGACCCCCGGGCACCTGTTCCGCGTCGCCTCGCACTCCAAGACGTTCACCGCGACCCTCGTGCTCCAGCTCGTCGAGGCGGGGCGGATGCGGCTGGACGACCCGATCGGCGCCCATGTGCCGGAGCTGGAGACGGGTGGCTCGCCGGTGGCCCGGGTGACCGTCCGGGAGCTGCTCGGGCACCAGGCCGGTGTCACCCGGGACGGCGCCGACGCCGACTTCTGGCAGCTGGAGCAGCCCTTCCCCGACCGGGCGGGGGTCATCGCGGCGGCGCTGCGGGCGGGCCCGGTGCTCCGCCGCAACGAGCACTTCAAGTACTCCAACATCGGCTACGCGCTGGTCGGGCTCGCGATCGAGGCCGTCACCGGCATGCCCTACGCCGAGGCGGTCCGCGCCGGGATCCTCGAGCCGCTCGGCCTCACCCGCACCGGAGCTGACCACGACCCCGCGCGGGCCGGCGAGCACGTCAGCGGGCACACCGGGCTGCTGCTGGGCGAGGACACCCGCGAGCCCCTCGGCTCCGTGGGCACCGGCGCCCTCGCCGCGGCGACCGGCTTCTTCTCCACCGCCGAGGAGCTCGCCCTCTACGGCTCGGCCCACGTGCTCGGGGACGACCGGCTGCTCGGCGACGACGCGAAGCGGCTCATGCAGCGCGTGGAGTCGGTGGTGACCGCCTACGGCACGGAGGTCGGCCGCTACGGCCTGGGGTTGGCACTGACGACCGTGGGCGAGCGGCAGCTGGTCGGGCACAGCGGGGGGTGGCCGGGGCAGATCACCGTCACCTTCGTGGACCCGGCCGACGGGCTGGTCGTCAGCGTGCTCACCAACGCGATCGACGGCCCGGCCGAGGAGCTGGCGTCCGGGCTGGTGAAGCTGGTCGACGTCGCGCTGCACCCGCGCACCGCGGTGCCCGCCGCGCCTCCCGGCAGCCCGCCGCCGTCGTCCTTCACCGGCCGGTTCGCCGGCCTCTGGGGCGTGGTGGACGTCGCCGACCTCGCCGGGCGGCTGGTGCTCGTGCGGCCGACCTGGCCCGATCCCCTGCCCGGGGTCGAGGAGCTGCAGGTGGTCGACCCGGGCACGTTGCGGGTCGCCCCGCAGCCGGGGTTCGGGCCGGCCGGCGAGCTGGTGCCGGTGGAGCGGGACGCCGGTGGCCGGGTCGTGTCGCTGCGGCTGGGCGGCGTGACCTACCGGCCGGTCGAGGAGTTCCGCCGCCGGCGCCCCTCGGTGACCGGGCGGCGGACCCCGTCGCCGGGGCTCTGGGACTAGGCCGCCAGCCCGGAGAACGTCGGCATGGACTCCTCACCGTCCCAGGTCACGCGGAAGGCGAAGGCCTCCTCGAGCGCCGCCCGGTACCCCTCGGCCTCCGCCTCGGTGATCTCACCGGCGGCCACGACGGCGTCGATGGCCGGGCTCCACGCCTCGACCAACGCGTCGACCAGCGTCTGCGGGTCCACCCCGATGTCCGTGGCGACGGCGGCCAGGTTCTGCTCCTGCTCCTCCATCCGGACGTGGAGCTCGTCGTGGCTGATCGCGAGCACCTCATCGAGCACGTCCTGGACCGGCTGGTGGCCGCGGTGCAGGTCGAGGCTCCCGTCGCCGTAGGCCTCCTGGACCAGCGCGACCAGCTCGGCCTCCGTCGTCACGGAGCCGACGTCGACGGCCCCCGGGCCACCACCGCCGCCCGGACCGCCCTGGGCGAAGCCCCGGCCGTCGGTGGTCGTCCCGCTCGTCGCCGTGGTGCTGCTCGTGCCGGCGGCCGCTGCGTCGTCCGTGGTCGCGCCGCAGGCAGCGGCGACGGGCAGGACCGCGGTGAGCAGCAGGGCGGCGATCGTCTTCCGGACCTTCATGGTTGGTTCTCCCGTGATCGGTGGTTCGTCGGTCCCCACCGTCGCCGGGTGGCCTCCCTCGACCCTGGACGGCGGCTGCGAACACGCTGTGAAGCTGAATCCTGACTCACAGCGATGATTCACAGCCGGCTTTCGGGGAGCTCCCAGCTCCGGCCGCCACCGTCTGCAGCCATGTCGTCCCTCCCCCGCCGCCGCGCCCTCGCCGCGGCCGCCGCGCTCGCCGCGGCCCCGGTGGTCCTGCTCCCCTCGGTCGCGAGCGCGCACAGCTTGGAGAGCAGCACGCTCTCCGTGCACGTCGGCGAGGAGACGGTCGACGCGACGGTGAGCATCGCGCTCGAGACGCTGGACGCGGCGCTGGGCACCGACCACGCCGGCTCCGGTGGCCTCGCCTCCGCCGGCGAGGTGATCGCGTACCTCGACGAGCACCTGACCGTGACCGGCGCCGACGGCACGGCGTGGGCGGAGACGTGGTCGGGGGCCGTGCGCGAGTCGGTCGAGGGCATCGAGTCCTTCAGCGTCGACGTCGCCCTCGACCCCGCCGGCGCCGATCCGTCGTCCTTCACCATCGACTACGACGCGATCATCGAGGGGGACAGCACGCACGAGGCCGTCGTCGTCCTCACCGACGCCGCCGGCGACGTCACGACGGCGGGCGTCCTCGACGCATCGGAGGGCAGCCTGCGGATCGGGGGCGCGGTCGGCACCGGGATCGCCGACATGCTCGGGTACGGGTTCTCCCACGTGCTGGAGGGCGCCGACCACCTGCTCTTCCTGCTCACCCTCCTGCTGGTCGCCCCGCTGGTCGCGGTCGCGGGCCGGTGGCAGCGGGCCGACGGCGCCGTCCGCACCGGGCGCCGGGTGGTCGGCGTCGTCACGGCGTTCACCGCCGGGCACTCGCTGACGCTCGTCGCCTCGGCGCTGGGCTGGGTGTCGCTGCCGAGCGCACCGGTGGAGGTCGTGATCGCGGTGTCGGTCGGGGTGGCCGCGGTCCACGCGATCCGCCCGCTGGCCCGGCGCGGGGAACTGCTCATCGCGGCCGGCTTCGGCCTCGTGCACGGCCTCGCGTTCGCCGGCATCCTCACCGGCCTCGGGCTGGACGGCTCCGCGTCGCTGCCGGCGCTGCTGGCCTTCAACGTGGGCGTCGAGCTGGCCCAGCTGGTCACCGTCGCCCTCGTCCTCCCCTCGCTCCACCTGCTCTCACGGACCCGCGCCTACCCCGCCGTGCGGTCGACCGGCGCGGGGATCGCCCTGGCCGCGGCCACCGGCTGGGCGCTCGACCGCCTCGGTGTGCTGGCGAACCCGCTGGCAGGGCTCGAGGACGCCGCGATCGGCCACCCGTGGGTCGTCGTCGCCGGCCTGGCTGCGGTGGCGGTGTGCGCCCGGCTGCTCGACCCGCGTCCCGCACGTCCCGCTCCGCCCGCGGCGGGGTGACGCGTCGGCCGTCAGCGACCGGCGGTGGGCACCCGGTCGGCGAGCGGTGCCGTCAGCGGGGGGACCTCGGGCGCCTCGTAGGCCCGGAAGACCGTCCGGTCACCGGGCCGGCCGTACAGCTGCCCCTCCCGGGCCTTCACCGCCGCGACCAGGACGATGCTGACCACCACCAGCAGCGACCACGACCCCAGCTTGGCGGCGTGGACCAGCGTCCACACCGACTCCTGGGACGGGTACTGCCAGGCGCGCAGCAGGGTCGCGGCGTTCTCGGCGATCCAGAGGAAGAAGCCGATGAGGACGAAGGACAGCGCGAGCGGCATCACGTAGCGCCGCCGGCCGACAGTGAAGTGCACCCCGGTCCGCCAGGTGACGGCCAGCAGGGCCAGGGCCAGCGGCAGCCGCACGTCCCACGTGACGTGGTGGGTGAAGAAGTTGAGGTAGATGAGCGCGGCGACGACCGCGGTGCTGCGCGCGCGGTAGGTGGTGATCCGCAGGTCGAACCGGCGCCAGGCCTGGCAGACGTAGCTACCGACAGCGGCGTACATGAACCCGCTGTACAGCGGCACCCCGCCGACCGTGGCCAGCCCGGTGTCCGGGTAGGACCAAGAGCCCTGGGCGACCTTGAACAGCTCGAGCGCCAGGCCGACCAGGTGGAAGCCGAGGATGACCGCGACCTCCCGGCCGGTCTCCCAGCGGACCAGCCACAGCACCAGCGTCACGCCGAGGGACCACAGCAGCAGCGCGTCGGCGGCGTTGACCGGCAGCGGGACGACGCGGACCGCGGCGAGGCCGAGGAAGAACAGCACCGCGAACAGGCAGCACTGGGCCTCGATCCAGGTGAACCGCAGCAGCTGCCTCACCGGGGAGAGGCTAGGTCGTGGCGGCGGCCGGTGGCGTCTCCGCCACCCGAGCGCGTCCCGGGCTGGTGGTGAGCGGACCGTCGCGGGGCCCCCGACCGCGCGGTCAGCCACCGGGGACGCGATAGCCGGCGCGATGTCGCGCCCGGGCGCTGCCGGGGAGACGCGGCCGCCGGACGGCGGGCGACGTGGACCTCGTGGTGGTGCGCCGGGTCGCCGCGGGCCGATACTCGGCCCGTGACGGCCGGACCATCGAGCGCGCCGACCGCGGGGTCGCTCCGGGTGCTGGTGGCGCCGGACTCGTTCAAGGGGTCGGCCTCCGCGCACGACGTCGCGGTGGCCGTCCGCGACGGGTGGCTCGCCGCGCGGCCGGCCGACGCGGTCGTGCTCGCCCCCATGGCCGACGGCGGCGAGGGCACGGTCGACGCCTTCGCCGCGGCCGTCCCGGGCTCGCGCCGGATGCCGGTGGAGGTGGAGGGCCCCGACGGCCGCCGGGTCCGCTGCGACTGGCTCCTCCAGCCCGACGGCACCGGCGTCGTGGAGCTGGCGGCGGCCAGCGGCCTCCCGCTGATGCGCCGCCCCGACCCCTTCTCGGCGCACACCCTCGGCTTCGGCCAGGTCGTCGCGGCCGCCCTGGACCACGGGGTAGGGCGACTCCTGCTGGGCATCGGTGGGAGCGCGAGCAGCGACGGCGGCGCCGGCCTGCTCACCGCCCTCGGCGCCCGGTTCCTCGACGCCACCGGCCGGCCGGTCCGGCCGGGCAACGCCGGCCTGGCCGACCTCCACCGGGTGGACCTGGACGGGTTGCGCCCGCTCCCCCCGGACGGTGCCGTGGTGCTCGGCGACGTCGATGCCCCGCTCCTCGGGGTGCACGGCGCCGCCGCCGTCTTCGGACCGCAGAAGGGCGCCGACCCGGCGGACGTCCCGCTGCTGGAGTCCCGGCTGCGCCGGCTGGCCGAGCTGACCG
This sequence comes from Blastococcus sp. SYSU DS0533, assembly GCF_054050775.1. Classification (NCBI taxonomy): domain Bacteria; kingdom Bacillati; phylum Actinomycetota; class Actinomycetes; order Geodermatophilales; family Geodermatophilaceae; genus Blastococcus; species Blastococcus sp. SYSU DS0533. The sequence goes on from NZ_JBJGZZ010000007.1 coordinate 127,695, forward strand.
GTGGCGACCCGGCGGAGCCCGGAACCGGCGCGGCCGGCGGTACCGGGTTCGGCCTGCGCCTGTGGGGAGCCTCCCTGAGCGCCGGCGCTGCGGCGATCGGGGAGGCGCTCGGATTGCCACGGCTGCTGGCGACGGCCGACGTGGTGGTGACCGGCGAGGGGCGGTACGACGAGCAGAGCGCCGGCGGCAAGGTCGTCTCGCACGTGCTGTCGCTGGCCCGGGCGGCCGGCACCCCGGTGCTCCTGCTCGCCGGCAGCGCGACGACCTCGACCGGGGCCTTCGCCGACGCCGTCTCGCTGGTCGACGTCGCGGGTGGGCCGGCGGAGGCACTGGGCGATCCGGGAAGGTGGCTCCGGGAGGCCGCGGCCGGGCTGGCCCACCGCTGCCCGGTGCACGGCCCGTGACCCTGGCGCGGCTGCGGAGGTCCTCCCCCGCGCGGGGGGAGCGATCGGTCAGGCGGTGGTGGCCGCGGTGCCGCTGGGGCTGATCACCCTCGCGAACCAGACCGCCAGCTACGTCCGGGCCGACCCGGCCCACACCGGGGGCTCCGCGGGGCTGCTGCGGACGCTTCTGCTACCTCGGCCGATCCTTGCCGGCGCCGTCATCGGCATGGCGTACCCGGACCGTGCCGACACGGCGGGACCGGACGACCTGGCGTTCCTCATGCTGCTTCTCGCTGCGGGCCTGCTCGCCCTGACCGCGGTCGACCGATCGCCGGGCGGGAGCCGTCGACAGGAGGCTGAGCAACCCGGCCCGTCCGGCGGATGCGGTCGACCGGAGGATGCGCGGAGACCTCCGGAGAGCGGCCGTGGCGGGGGACGCTGCATGATCGCGACCGTGACCCCGTCGGACGCCGTCCTCGAGTTGCGCCCACCGCGCTTCTCCACCGCCCTCTACGGCGCCTCCGTGGTGGTCGCCGTGGTGCTGGTCGTGTTCGTCCTGGCCACCGGTGGTCCGCCGCTGTTCCGGGCCGTCTTCGCGGCCTTCGCGGTGGGCATCACCGGCTACAACACGGCGACGGTGCTCAGCCGTGTCCGCGCGCATGCCGATGGCGGCCTGGAGGTCCGGAACCGGCTGCAGACCCGCCGCCTCGAGCGCGCGGAGATCGACCGGGTGGCGGTGGGCCGCCAGGGTGGTTTCGGGTCCGCGCGGGGCGTGGAGCTGGTCCTCACGAACGGGACCACCCTGCCGCTCGTGGCGACGGAGACGCTGCCGTTCCCCGGCCAGGGGCAGCTGGAGGAGCAGGCCGCAGAGCTCCGGCGGTGGCTCGCAGGGGCTCCCCCGGCGTCGCGCTGACGCCCCATCGGCCGCGTAGCGCTAGCCCCTGCCGCGCAGTGAGCCAGCGGCTGCGGCACCGGGCACCCACCGACCGGACGTCCCCCGAGAGGGCCTGTCCCCCCGGAGCGGTGCGCTCCGGGGGGACAGGTCGATCGGTCGGTCGTGCATGACCGGTCGGCGGTCGACGTCCTGACCTCAGCCCCCGCTGCGGGGCGCGGTCAGGACGGTCGCCATCAGCTGCAGCCGCTGGTGGAGCCGCAACCCTCGCAGACGTAGCAGCTACCGGCCGGCCGCATCTTCGTGCCGCAGGTCATGCACAGCGGCGCGTCGGTGGCGGTGCCGGTGACCAGCTCGAGCAGCTCGGCCGAGGAGTGCGCCTCCTTGACCGACTTCGGGCCCTCCGGCGTGACCTTCTCCTGGGTCGGGACGGTCTCGATCGGCGCGGAGCCGCGCAGCTGCTCCAGGTCGACCTCCTCCTCCTCGACCACCGTGGCGGTCGACGCGGAGGTGCCGTAGCCGGCGACCTGCGCCGCCCGCTCCTCGGCGCTGAAGATGCCGAGGCCGGCCCGCTTCTCCACGGGCAGGTGGTCCAGCGCCAGGCGGCGGAAGATGTAGTCCATCACCGACTGTGCGATCCGGATGTCCGGGTCGTCGGTCATGCCGGCCGGCTCGAACCGCATGTTGGTGAACTTCTGGATGTAGGTCTCCAGCGGCACACCGTGCTGCAGCGCGATCGACAGCGAGATGGAGAAGGCGTCCATCACACCGGCCAGGGTCGAGCCCTGCTTGCCGAGCTTCAGGAAGACCTCGCCGAGGCTGCCGTCCTCGTACATGCCGGCCGTCATGTAGCCCTCGGCACCGGCGACGCTGAACGAGGTGGTGACGCTCGTGCGCTTCTTCGGCAGCCGCTTGCGGACCGGGTGCGAGACCGGGCTCGAGGCGACCTCGGCCTCGGCCTCGGCCTCGGCGACCTTTTCCGCCTTCTTGGCCTTGGCGTCGGACAGCGGCTGACCGACCTTGCAGTTGTCGCGGTAGATGGCCAGCGCCTTGAGACCCATCTTCCAGCCCTGGAAGTAGATGTTCTCGACCTCCTCGACGGTCGCCGTCTCCGGCATGTTGACCGTCTTGGAGATGGCGCCCGAGATGAACGGCTGCACCGCGGCCATCATCCGGACGTGGCCCATCGGGGAGATGGCCCGCTCCCCCATGGCGCAGTCGAAGACCTCGTAGTGCTCGGGGCGCAGGCTCGGCGCGTCGACGACGTGGCCGTGCTCGGCGATGTACTCGACGATCGCCTCGATCTGCTCCTCCTGGTAGCCCAGGCTGCGCAGGGCCCGCGGCACCGTCTGGTTGACGATCTGCATGGAGCCGCCGCCGACCAGCTTCTTGAACTTGACCAGCGAGAAGTCCGGCTCGATGCCGGTCGTGTCGCAGTCCATCATGAAGCCGATGGTGCCGGTGGGGGCCAGCACCGAGGCCTGGGCGTTGCGCCAGCCGTTGTCGGCGCCGATCTCCAGGCACTCCTGCCACTGCTGCGTGGCGACCTTCAGCACGTCCGCGTCGTCGGCACCGACGGGACGGATCGCGTCGTTGGCGGCGGCGTGCTTGCGCATGACGCGGGCATGCGCGTCGGCATTGCGGGCGAAGCCCTCGTAGGGGCCGACGATGCCGGCGAGCTCGGCCGAGCGGCGGTAGGCCGTGCCGGTCATCAGCGAGGTGATGGCCGCGGCCAGCGTCTGGCCACCGCGCGAGTCGTAGGCGTGACCGGTCGCCATCAGCAGGGCGCCCAGGTTGGCGTAGCCGATGCCCAGCTGGCGGTAGGCGCGGGTGGTCTCACCGATCGGCTCGGTCGGGAAGTCGGCGAAGCAGATCGAGATGTCCATCGCGGTGATGACCAGCTCGACGGCCTTCACGAAGTTCTTGGCGTCGAACGTGCCGTCGTCCTTGAGGAACTTCATGAGGTTCAGCGACGCCAGGTTGCACGAGCTGTTGTCCAGGCTCATGTACTCCGAGCACGGGTTGGACGCGTTGATGCGACCGGTCTCGGGGTTGGTGTGCCAGTCGTTGATCGTGTCGTCGTACTGGATGCCGGGGTCGGCGCACTCCCACGCGGCCTGGGTGACCTTGCGGAACAGCGACTTGGCGTCGACGGTCTCGATGACCGAACCGTCGAGGCGGGCCCGGAGGCCGAACTCGTCGCCCTCCTCGACCGCGCGCATGAACTCGTCGGAGACGCGCACGGAGTTGTTGGCGTTCTGGTACTGGACGCTGGTGATGTCCTTGCCGCCGAGGTCCATGTCGTACCCGGCGTCGCGCAGCGCGCGGATCTTGTCCTCCTCGCGCGCCTTGGTCTCGATGAACTCCTCGATGTCGGGGTGGTCGATGTCGAGGACGACCATCTTGGCCGCGCGGCGGGTGGCGCCCCCCGACTTGATGGTGCCCGCGGAGGCGTCGGCCCCGCGCATGAAGGAGACCGGGCCGGAGGCGGTGCCACCGGAGGAGAGCAGCTCCTTGGAGGAGCGGATGCGGGAGAGGTTCAGGCCGGCACCGGAGCCGCCCTTGAAGATCAGGCCCTCCTCGCGGTACCAGTTGAGGATCGAGTCCATCTCGTCGTCGACGGCGAGGATGAAGCAGGCGCTGACCTGCTGCGGCGCGCTGGTGCCGACGTTGAACCAGACGGGCGAGTTGAAGCTGAAGTACTGGTGCAGCAGCATCCAGGTCAGCTCGTGCTCGAAGATCTCGGCGTCGCCCTCGGTGGCGAAGTAGCCGTGCTCGCGGCCGGCCTCGGTGTAGGTGAGCACCACGCGGTCGATGAGCTGCCGCAGGCTGGTCTCGCGCTGCGGGGTGCCGACCGCACCGCGGAAGTACTTCGTGGTGACGATGTTGGTGGCGTTGATGCTCCACTCGGCCGGGAACTCGACACCGCGCTGCTCGAAGTTGATCGAGCCGTCCCGCCAGTTGGTCATGACGACGTCGCGACGCTCCCAGGTCACCTCGTCGTACGGGTGCACACCAGCGGTGGTGAAGACGCGCTTGATCTTGAGGCCCTTGGCGCGGCTGGGCGTCTTGGCGCTGCGGCGGGTGCGGGCGCCGGCCACGCGGTCGTCGGTCTCGGTCATGGTGTGGAGCTCTCCCTGGTCGTGTGTCGCGTGGTGCTTCGCGGGGCTGCGCGGTGGTGCTGCGCGGTGGCGGATCGGGGGCTGGGGAAGAGCCGCGATCGGTAACTGCTCGAACTGCTGTCTATCGGGTGGCACCGACAGTTCTCAGGTGCCGGCGGAGGTGCCGGACGGGACCGGCTGCCGGGGCGCGGGCGGGCCCGCCTCCCCCGGCGGCGCGCTGGACTGCCGCGCCTTGAGCTCGGCGATCTCCCGCTCGAAGTCGGCCACCGAGGTGAAGGAGCGGTAGACGCTGGCGAACCGCAGGTAGGCGACCTCGTCGAGCTCGCGCAGCGGGCCGAGGATCGCCAGGCCGACCTCGTGGCTCGGCACCTCCGCGGCGCCGCTGGCGCGGATGGCGTCCTCCACCTGCTGGGCGAGGAGCTTGAGCTGGTCCTCGTCGACCGGCCGGCCCTGGCAGGCCCGCCGCACGCCGGCGACCACCTTGCTGCGGTTGAACGGCTCGCTGACGCCGTTGCGCTTGACGACGGCGAGCACCGCCTCCTCGACGGTGGTGAACCGGCGACCGCACGCCGGGCACGAGCGGCGACGACGCGTCGTGGCCCCCTCGTCGGCCTCCCGCGAGTCGATGACCCGGCTGTCGGCGTTGTGGCAGAACGGGCAGCGCACGGTGGTTCACCTCCTCCGCCGGTGGGCCCGCGACCGGCCTGCCTGTGGAGCTCCCTGGGGACATCCGGTGGACGCCGCGGGGAGAACCTGAGGACGGGGCTGTGGACGGGCTTACAGCTGTGTAACTACTAGATGTGGGGGAACCCTAGGACGGCTCCCACAAGATGTGCAAGTGATCGTCTGCTCGGCGTGTTCCCCTCCGGCACTGCCGTGCGCAGGCGGATCAGCGGCCCCCAGCCGTCACAGCGGCACCGCACCGACACGCCGGGGACCCACCCACCCGAGGACCCCCGCGGCGCGGCGACCGGCCGGGTACCGGCGACGCCCCGGCACCCCCTGCCGCGCCGGGCGCGGCGCCCGTGCGGACGCCGGACGCCGCCCCGAGGCGACGACCGGCACGTGCACAGGGCGCCGTCGGGCGCGGGTGCGGCGGGCGCTGAGCCGTCAGGCACGGACGGCCCCGTCCACCCATGGACGCCGGGATTGCGGGACCTGGTCGCCCAGGCGCATCGGCCGGGTGAGCAGGTCGCGCTCGAGGTCTGCGGGCGGGGTCCAGCCGTACCCGGCCGGACGCCTCTCGACCGGGTGCGGGGAGCGCGCGGCGGGCACCGCGCAGGCGCCCGACCGGCTACCCCGGCCCGCCGCCGGCCCACCTGCCCCGACGGGAGGGAGGTGGCGGGTGTCGGCGGCACTGTCCCGACCACCCGCCGGCGCCGCGACCGGGGCACGGTGACGACCGGCCGGGGCCGGAGGCACGGACGTCGCCGACCCGGAGGGCGCCGGGACGGATGGCGCCGGCACGGCGGGGACCTCGTCGATCTCGGGCGCCCGTCGCCGACCACCGGACCGGGCAGTGGCCGGACGTCCAGCGCGGGCATCGCGCACCAACGGCAGGCTGGCCGTCGAGTCGCGGGTCGCAGGCCCGTCGGCCCCCGGGGCGGTTGCCCCCTGCGCAGGCATCGCCTGCGTCACCGGGACCGCGTCGGTGCGCGCCGGCTCGGGCAGCCGCACCGCTGCGAGCCCCGTCCACACCGTCTGCTCGACACCGCCGGCGACGACCCGGACCCACATCTCGCAGGCGCCGGCGTCATCGTGCCGCCACCCCAGCAGCTGCCCTGCCCGCCAGGCCCCCGCGTGGTGGACCTCGACGACCTGGGGCTGACTGGTGAACACCGCGGCGCGGCTCTCCATAGCGCTGGACACCCACTGACCGCAAGCGGCTGACGAGCACGGTCCGTAAACGTCCGCATACAAACGGTTGTCGAAGTCCACGACCGACCTTGTAGATCTCTCGCCATGCCGACCTCGGGCACCCGGAGTCTCCCGGTCAGGGCAGCACGAGGACCTGACCCGGCGTGATCGCCGCGCTCTCGAGCCCGTTCATCTGACGGATGTCGACGACGACGTCGCGCACGTCGCGCTCCCCTGCCACCGCACCCGCGATGGACCACAGCGTGTCCCCTGGCTCGACGATGACCTTCGCCGTCCCCATCAGCTCCAGCCCGTCGCGGGCCTCGCCGAGGACGGCGCCACCCAGGGCGACCACACCCAGCGCGAGGAGCAGGACGACCACCGCGACCACGCGGCGCCCGCGCGCCGTGAGGCGCAGCGGCGGGAGTGGCGCCGGCGCGCCGCTGCCCACGGCGGCCGACCGGACTGCGCCCGGCCGCCCCCCGGGGCGGACAGGGAGCCCGACTGGCTCCACGTACGCGCGGGGCGGCGGGAGCACCCGGAGGTGCCGCGCCGGCATCTCCGCAGCACCTCGCGGCGCGACGTCACCCGCCCCCTCCGGACGGACCCGCAGCGCGGTACCGCTGTTCATGTCTCCCACCCTCCCGACCGGTACCCCACCGGCCCGAACACCTGTTCGATTGGAACGCCGGTCCGATGTCTACCGGACGCCGCCGACAGAAGCGATGCGACACGGCTGATTTTCGAACGTGTGTTTGAACTGGACGGGGATCGGCGCTACGGTTCAGCGGACGGACGACGGGCGAGCGCTGCACGGGCAGCCGGCGAGGAGGAGACGTGGCGGACTCGAGCGGGACCTCCGGTAGCGGGCGCGGCACCCGTGGGGCGACCCCGGAGGCGGGCGGCACCGGGTCGGTGCGCGCCTTCCCCGACCGGACGGCCGACGGTGACGGGCTGACCCAGCGGCAGCGGCGGGTGCTCGAGGTGATCCGCGACTCGATCGACCGCCGGGGCTACCCGCCCTCGGTCCGGGAGATCGGCGAGGCCGTGGGGCTCTCGTCGGCCTCCTCGGTCGCCCACCAGCTCTCGGTCCTGCAGAAGAAGGGGTGGCTGCGACGCGACCCCAACCGCCCGCGCGCGCTCGACGTCCGGCTGCCCGGGGATGCCTCCCGCGGCACGGCCACCCTCGCCGAGCCGCCCGTCCTGGGCGAGGGCGAGCAGGCCTCCGCCCCCGCCTACGTCCCGCTCGTCGGGCGGATCGCCGCCGGCGGCCCGGTGCTGGCCGAGCAGGCGGTGGAGGACGTCTTCCCGCTCCCCCGCGAGCTCGTCGGCGAGGGGACGGTCTTCATGCTCAAGGTGGCCGGCGACTCGATGGTCGAGGCCGCGATCTGCGACGGCGACTGGGTCGTCGTCCGGCAGCAGCCGACCGCGGAGAACGGCGAGATCGTCGCCGCGATGATCGACGGCGAGGCGACGGTCAAGACCTACAAGCGCCGGGACGGCCACGTCTGGCTGCTGCCCCACAACCCGGCGTACCAGCCGATCCCGGGTGACGAGGCGACGATCCTCGGCCGGGTGGTCTCGGTCCTCCGCCGGGTCTGAACCACGACATCGGTGGTCGGCCGGACATCGTCCCGGCCGACCACCGACTCCGCCGCGCGGCGATCAGCGCCGCTGGTAGTCGCCGTCCCGCTTCTCGAAGAAGGCCCTCAGCGCCTCCTGGTGGTCCTCGGTGCGGAACATCTCGAGGAAGCGCTTGGTCTGCAGCGCCTGGCCCTGCGCGAAGTCCATCTCGAAGGCTCCCGTGACGGCCTCCTTCGTCGCCTCCACCGACAGCGGTGCGCGGGTGGCGATCCGCTGCGCCTTGGCGAGCGCGGCAGGCATCAGGTCCGCCGGCTCGTGCACCTCTGTGACCAGACCCCAGTTGAGCGCCTGCTGCGCGGTGTACCGGGCCCCGGTCAGCAGGATCTCCTTGGCCGGCCCCAGGCCGACGACGCGTGGCAGACGCCAGAAGCTCACGATGAGCCCGACGTTGACCCCGGCCGCCACGAAGAACGCCTCGGTGGAGGCGATGCGGATGTCGCAGCAGAGGGAGAACTCCAGGCCGCCGCCGATGGTCGCCCCGTTGATCGCGGCGATCACCGGGGCCCGGAAGTTCTGCACCCCGTTCAGCACCCGGCCGAACTCGGCCAGGTAGTCCTCGAGCTGCTCATCGCTCATGGACTGGTCCTCGCCGAGGTGGGCACCCGCGGTGAACGCCCGCCCCTCCCCCGTGATGACCAGGCAGCGCACCTGCTCGTCGGCATCCAGGATGTCCAGCGCCTTCATGAAGGAACGCCGGCTCTCCCAGCTGAAGGTGTTCGACGGCGGGCTGTCCAGGGTGAGGACGGCGATGTGCGGGGTCTCGTAGCGCAGGTGGACCCCGGGGCCGACGTCGGTCGTGGTCACGGTCATGCGGCTTCCTCCGAGGATGCGTGGGGGGCTGGGCGTGAGGTGGTCCGACGACGTCTGGATTCGCCGGGCCGGTGGTCGAGCAGTCGCATGGCGATGACCGCCACGACGATGTTGATCAGCAGGATGACCACCGAGAGGGCACCCACCCGCTGGTACAGCGACTCGTTCGAGAGGTTGTAGAGGACGGTGGCGATGGTCGGGTTCGCGCCGGTGTAGAGGAACACCGACATCTCCAGCTCCCGGAAGAGCAGGACGAAGTTGAGCAGGCCGGCCGCCAGGAGGGACGGGCGGAGCAACGGCACGGTGATGCGCCGCCAGGTGCGGGCCCACGAGGCGCCCAGGCTCCGCGACGCCTCCTCGACCTCGGCGCCGATCTGCCCCATGCCCGCGTGCACGTAGGCGAAGGTGAGCGGTAGCGCGCTGCCCACGTAGGCGATGAGGAGGATGGTGAGCGACCCGCCCAGACCGAACGGCGGCGCGGCGTAGGCGATGATCAGCCCGATGCCGAGGACGGCGCCCGGGAAGGCCAGCGGCGCCGCCATCGCCGGGGCGATCACCGCGTTGCTGCGCGCCCTGGTCCGGTGCACCAGCCACGAGGCGAGCAGCGCCAGCGCGAGCGCGAGCACCGTCGCCGCCACGGCGAGGAAGAAGCTGTTGCCCATGGCCGCCGTGATCAGCGGCTGGCTGAACACCTGCTCGTAGTTGCCGGTCAGCGTGAAGTTGTCCGCCCCGAACGGCCGGCCCAGGGCCTCGCGGAACGAGGTCGCCAGCAGGATGCCGAACGGCAGCACGATGCTGAGGACGACGACGAGCGTGCAGAAGGCCAGCCCCGCGACCCGGCCGGCAGGACCCAGTCGGGTCAGCTCCTGCCGTCCCGGCTTCCCCCCGATGACGGTGAACTTCTTGCCGCCGACCAGGCGCCGCTGGACGAGCAGCAGGCCCGCGATGATCACCAGGATCGGCACGGAGATGACTGCTGCCGCCTCGATCCGGGGAGGGAACTGCATGAGGCTCAGCAGGACGGTCGGGATCGTCTGGAAGCCGGTGGGCGCACCCAGGATGGCCACCGGTCCGAAGATCACCGCAGCGCTGACGAAGACGAGGATCGACCCGGCGATCAACGCCGGCGCGATGACCGGGAACGTCACCGTCCGCAGCACCCGCGCCCGGGAGGCACCCAGGCTCGCCGCCGCGTGCTCCAGCGCCGGGTCGATCCCCTCCAGGGCAGCCGACACCGGCAGGAAGACGAGGGGGTAGAGGAAGAGGGAGAGGACGAAGATGATCCCCCACGGGCTGAAGATGTCGAAAGGCGCGGTCTCCAGCCCGAACAGTGACATCAGGGTCGTGTTCAGCAGCCCGTTGCGCGGCCCGAGCAGCAGGATCCACCCCAGCGCCGCGATGAAGCTCGGCGCCGCGAAGGTGAGCACCGCCGTGCCGCGGAAGAAGCGCCGGAACGGCAGGTCCGTCCGCACGGCGAACCAGGCGACCGGGAGCCCGAGCAGCAGGCTGCCCACGACGGTGCCGGCGGCGATCCACAGCGAGTTGAGGATCGCCTGGACCAGGCGGGGTTCGCTGGCGAGCAGGCCGTAGTTCACGAGCGTGAACCCGCCGTCGTCGGCGACGAAGCTCTGGCCGAAGACCTGCGCCACGGGGTAGCCGATGAGCGCGACGATCGCGACCACCCACACCCAGCGCATGGAGCGCTCGAAGCCGGTGCCACGCCGCTGCGCCTGCCGCTGCCGGCGGGGCGCGACCCCGGTCTCCCGCGGGGCCCCCGCCGCGTCGGTGCCCGACGCGGCAGGGGCGGCGGAGCTGGTCAGCGCCATGACCGGCATCCCGGGGGCGCGGCGGAAGCGCTCGGTCGCCGGCTCATCGGTTGAACAGCTCGGCGAACCGCGCCACGACGTCCTCGCCGCGCTCCTCGATCTCCGACAGGTCCGCGGTCAGCAGCGTGGCGTCGGAGAGGTCGGCGCCGGACGGCGGCTGGGGACCGCCCTGGAGCACGCTGCGCCCGCCCTGGTCGGCGAGGGCCTGCTGGAAGTCCTCGCTCAGGTGGTACTGGACGAGCAGCTTCGCGGCGTTCGGGTGCGGCGCGTCGGCGAGCATCGCGAGCTCGGAGGCGAACGACGGCACGCCGTCCTCCATGAAGGCGATCTCGAGGGGCTCGCCCTCCTCCGCGGCGCTGATCACCGCCGACTCGATGGCCGGGATGCCGATGTCGGCCTCGCCCGTGAGCACCAGCTGGGCGAGGGCCAGGCTGCTGTCGGTGACGGCGACCTGCCGTTCGGCCAGCTGCCCCAGCCACTCCTCGCCGTAGAGACCCGTCAGCATCGTGTAGTAGGCCAGCGCCGTGCCCGACGCACCGGGGTCGGCGCTGATGATGGCGCCGTGGTCCTCGCTCGCCAGCTCCTCCCAGGTGGTGGGGAGGTCCGCCGGGTCGGTGTTGGCGGAGTTGTACATGATCCCCAGCGGGACGAGGCTGTAGGGCACCTGCGGGTTGTCCGGGTTGTCCAGGCCCTCGCTGATGTCACCGAGGTTGGGCACGTCGGCGTCGGTGATGACGCCTTCCTCCGCCCAGTCCTGCATCGTGCCGGGGTCGGTGAGGCTGACGACGTCGGCGTTGACCGAGCCGCTGGCCAGCTCCGCGGAGATGGAGTTGGCGATCGCCCCCGAGTCCTCCCGGGTGAAGGTGACCTGGATGCCGAACAGCTCCTGCATCCGCTGCTGGAGCAGCTCCAGCCCCGGACGGGTGTGCCCCCCGGCGTAGAGGACGACGCCGCCTTCCTCCTGCGCGGCCTCGACGAGCTCCTGGTCGATCCCCTCCACCGCGGCCGGCTCGCCGCCGGATCCGGCGTCCGACGCCGGAGTGGTCGAGCCGTTGCCGCAGGCGGCGACGAGCAGGACGGCCACGGGGACGGTCAGGCTGGTGAACAGGCGGCGCGCGGAGCAGTGGTTGAACACAGGGCCTCTTCTCGGGTGGGTGACGCTGTTCGGACGGGTTGGGTGCGAGGTCGCGGCGGCGCTCATGCCGCGGACCGGCCGGGGACGGGTGCCGGGACGGCGGGGACATGGCCGGTGGCGGTCGTCCCGGGGCGGTCGCCGAGCACTGCGGCGGCCCCGCGGTCGACGCCCAGCGACACGGGCTGGCCGGGCTGGAGCCGTCCGACGCTCGGACCGGTGGCCTTGATCGGCTCGCCGAGCCCGGGGAGTTCCACGGCGTACTGCACGTGATCGCCGAAGAACAGCGCCTCGCGGACCACGGCACCGGAGCCGTGGCCGGGGTCGGCCGGGGTGAGCCGCACGTCCCCCGGGCGCACGGAGACCATGACCGCCTGACCCTCTCCCAGCGGGCCGTCCGCCGGCTCCTCCGCCTCGACGGCGACGCCACCGGGGAGTTCGAGGGCGACCGATCCGCCGCCGGTCCCGCGGACGGTGGCCGGCAGCACGTTGGTCGCCCCCAGGGCGCGGGCGACGAACCCGGTGCGCGGCCGCCGGTAGACGTCCTCGGGGCTGCCGACCTGGACGATGCGGCCGTCGTGCATCACCACCAGCCGGTCGGCCAGCGACAGGGCCTCCGCCTGGTCGTGGGTGACGTAGACCATGGTCACGCCCAGCGACCGCTGGATCCGCTTCACCTCCGACCGCATCTCCTCCCGCAGCCGGGTGTCGAGGTTGGAGAGCGGCTCGTCGAGCAGGAGCAGCGCGGGGTCGTTGACCAGGGCCCGCGCCAGCGCGACGCGCTGCTGCTGACCGCCGGACAGCTGGTGGGCGTAGCGGTCGGCCAGACCGTCCAACTGGACCATCGCCAGCGCCTCGTCGGTCCGCCGCCGCACCTCCGCGCGGCCCACCTTCGCCGTCGTCGGCCCGTAGCCGACGTTCTCGCGCACGCTCAGGTGGGGCCACAGCGCGTAGCTCTGGAAGACGACCGACATCCGCCGGCGCTCCGGCGGCACGAAGGTGCGCCCACCGACCAGGACCTCGTCGCGGAGCCGGATCTCCCCGGCGTCCGGGCGCTCGAATCCGGCGATCATCCGCAGGCACGTGGTCTTGCCGCAGCCGCTGGGCCCCAGCAGCACGACGGCCTCGCCCTCCTCGATGGAGAGGTCGACCCCGTCGACGACACGGGCGGCGCCGAAGCTCTTGGTCAATCCGGACATCACGAGGTGGGTCACGCGGGTACCTCCGTCGGCTCGGGAGAGGGGGCCTCCGACGCGGTACCGGGGTGATCCCCCGCGGAGGTGGTCAGCAGCACGCCGTCGGCGAGCAGCTCGTCGATGTCGGAGGCGGACATGCCGGCCTCGACCAGGACCTCACGGCTGTGCTGACCGAGCAGCGGCGCCGGCCGGCGGATGGCGGCCGGGGTGCCGGACAGCTTCACCGGGGCTCCGATGTGGCGCACCGTGCCCATCCGGGGGTGCTCCGTCTCGACGACCATGTCGCGGGCCCGCACGTGGGGATCGGCGTAGACCTGCTCGATGTCGTAGAGCGGACCGCTGGGCACACCCGCGGTCTCCAGCAGCTCGAGCCACGCGGCGGTGGTGCGGGTGCGGAGCCTCGTCGCCAGTTCGCCCGCCAGTTCGATCCGGTGCGTCATGCGCCCCGGGTTGTCGGCGAAGCGGGGGTCCAGGGCCAGGGCCCGGCAGTCCAGCGCCTCGCACAACCGTTCCCAGTTGCGCTGGTTGGCCGCTCCGATGGCGATCCAGCCGTCGGCGGTCGGCAGCGCCTCGTAGGGCGCCGACAGGCGGTGCGCCGAGCCCATCGGACGGGCCACGTCGCCGAGACCGAAGAACATCGCCGTCTCCCAGACGGTGTAGGCGATCCCTGCTTCCAGCAGCGAGGTGTCGACGAACTGGCCCTCGCCCGTCCGCAGCCGGTGGATGTAGGCCGACAGCACCCCGTAGGCCGCGAAGACGCCCGCGTTGAGGTCGCAGATGGGCACCCCGACCTTGACCGGCGGGCGCCCGGGCTCACCCGTCATGCTCATCAGCCCGCTCATCGCCTGCGCCACCAGGTCGTAGCCGCCACGCCCGGCGTAGGGGCCGGTGGCGCCGAAACCCGAGATGGAGCAGTAGACGAGCCCTGGGTTCTCCGCCCGCAGCGCCGCCTGCCCCAGCCCGAGTCGGTCGAGGAGCCCGGGCCGGAAGTTCTCCACCAGCACGTCGGCGTCCCGTGCCAGCCGGCGGACGACCTCGGCCCCCCGCGGGTCCTTCAGGTCGACGGCCAGGCCCCGCTTGTTCCGGTTCATGGCGTTGAACGCCGGCGACGTCTCCACGTCGGGACCGCGCGACATGCGCCGCGTGTCGTCCCCGCCCTCGGGCCTCTCGATCTTGATCACATCGGCGCCCATGTCGGCCAGCAGCATCGAGCAGTACGCCCCCGCCATGACCTGGGTGAGGTCGAGGACCCGGACCCCTGCGAGGGCGCCCGGCTGGACGGGTTCGGACACGTGGTGCTCCCTGCTGTTGACGGTTGTGCCACTACGTGGCACGGTGAACCGCGTAGTGGCACGGTATGACGCGGGCCACAGTAGGGAGCAGGGGAGGTGACGTCAACCACATGAGATCGGTGTCCGTGGCGCTGGCCGTGCTCGAGGCCGTGTCGGAGCGCCAGCCCGTCGGGGTCAGCGAGCTCTCCCGGGCCATGAACCTGCCGAAGTCCACGACCCAGCGGATGCTGCTGACACTCGGGGAGCTGGGGTGGATCCGGGCAGGCGGGGAGGAGCCGACGCGCTGGTCGCTCACCGCGAAGGCGATGGCGATCGGCTCGCGCCACCGGGGGGACGAGGAGATCCGGCGCGTCGCGCTGCCGGCCATGCACCGGCTCTCCGCGGCGACCGGTGAGACGGTGCACCTGTCGGTCCCCGACGAACGGCGGATCGTCCTGCTGGAGAAGATCGAGGGCGTCCACCCTGTGCGGACCAACGCCGTCGTCGGGCACGGCGCGCCCATGCACACCACGGCGTCGGGCAAGGCGCTGCTCGCGGCCATGCCGGAGGCCCAGGCGGCGGCCCTGCTCCGGGCGGCGCCGCTGGAGGCCCTGACCTCGCACACGGACACCGACGCCGACGCGCTGCTGCGCGAGCTGGAGCAGGTGCGTCGGCAGGGTTACGCGGTCACCGTCGGCACGCGGCACCCGGACATCGCGGCCGTGGGTGCCGCGGTCCTCGGTGGGGCGGGGCGGCCGGTGGCGACCCTGAGCCTCTCGCTGCCGGCGCAACGGCTCCCCCGCCGCCTCTGGCCGGTCTACGGCGACCAGGTCGCCCGGGCCGCCGAGGAGTGCAGCCGGGAACTCGGCGGCGGACGCCCTGTCTGACGGTCAGGGCCGGCGGCGCAGCCGACCAGTCAGCCAGACGACGAGGGTGGCGACGGAGGCCGCGATCAGCGCCGCGGCGATCGGCGAGCGGTCCGAGCCGGTGGTCAGCTCGGCGAGGGAGGGCGGCGGCGCCCCGCCGGGCGCCGGGCTCGTGGCGGCGGCCGCGGCCGGCAGGGCCACCACGGTGACGGCGCTGGGCAGGCCCTCGCTGGCGACGACCAGCGCCTGGCTGTCGGCGGTGAAGCTGATGGCCTCGCCCTGCGGCGATTCCGGCAGCGCCACCCGGAGCGGCTCCCCGCTCAGGGCGCCGACCACGTCGGATCCCGTCAAGGGCCACACGTAGGCGTCGGTGTAGGTGCGCAGCGCCAGCGCGCTGCCGTCCGCCGCGACCGCGCCGCCGGTGACCAGGAGCTGCCCGGCCCGGCCCACGGGCCCGCCGGGTGTCCCGGTCAACGTGAGGTTCACCGAGGCCACCCGCTCCATCGGCACCGTGCCGCCGTCCACCAGTGGTACGGCGGGGCGGTAGACGCCGCTGGCCCCGAGGACCTCCTTGGTGACCAGGTAGGGCGTCCCGTCCGGCGCCAGCAGCAGCGCCTCGGCGTCGTGCGCCCCGTCGGGGTAGGTCAGCCGGTGCAGCGCGACCGTCCCGTCGGGCCGCAGGACGTGCAAGGCGACGGTCGGCCGGACGGAGCCGTTGTCGCCGATGTCGGCCACCCAGACGCTCCCGTCGGACGCCACGCCGAGGTCCTCGGGGTCGAAGGGGTCGGCCGCCGCGGTCTGGACGTCGACGACCGCGCACGAGGCGTCCAGCCCGTGCACGGCAACCTGCTCGCCGCCGTCGTTGAGCGCGAGCACCTGCTCCCCCACGACCACCAGCCCGGAGAGCTCCGCGAGCCGTGGATCGGTGATCGAGCACCGGATCTCCGGCGCGGGTGCCGGGGCCGCCTCGGCGAGCGCCGGGGCGGGAGCGAGCACGACCACGCCCCCCACCAGGGCGGTCGCGGCGACGGCCCGGCACGTCCGGGCGCGCTCAGGGACCGGGACGGCCTGCTCGGGCACGTACCCAGCGTGACAGAACCATCTCGTCCAGTGCATGAACCACGCCCAACAGGACGATCCCCACGGCGGCCCCGACCACCGCGTCGGTGACCCAGTGGAAGTCCAGCGACACCATGGCCACCCCGGTGGCGACCGGCCCGACGACGCTCAGCCACCAGAAGGTCCGCTGCACCGCGGGCGGCAGCCCGTACTCGACCGCCTGCCAGCGGGCCACGCCCCACATGAGCACCGCGTTGGCGACGTGACCCGAGGGGAACGAGACCCCGTCGGAGTGGAAGAAGTAGGAGCCGGGGAACGCCGGGGCCGTGCGCCCGAGCCCGTGCTTGAGGGCGTACACCCCCGCGGTCAGCACGCCCAGGGCCAGCAGCACCCGGACCGCGGGCAGCCAGGCCCCCCGTCGCCAGAAGAGGTAGCCGATCAGCCCGGCGAGCACGACGAGGATCGTCACGCGCCCGCCGAGCTGGGTCACCACCCACACCGCCGGGTACCCGGGCGTGTCCCGCAGCCCCCAGTCGCTGACGATCTCGGAGACCCGCAGGTCCAGCCTCTCGGACGGGCCGTGGGTCAGCAGGTCGGCCGAGACCAGAACCCCGACGAGCAGGGCCGCGGCGACCAGCCACCACGGCGGCCGGCCGACCCGGACGACCGGAACCGGGCGCGGTGGATCGGTCTCCCGCACCGCACCCCTGGTCACCCCGTCACGGTACCGGTCCGTGACCGGATCGTGATCTGTGACGGTCGGTGCCCCGCTCAGCCGACCGGGACGGCGAACTTCTCGAGCACCGCGGCCAGGGAGCCGTCGACCCGGGCGGTGAGACGGGTCCCACCGGCCTCGTGCAGCTCGCCGAGCACCTCGCCGTCGCGGTGCACCCGGGCCACCAGGTCGCCGCGCTCGTAGGGGACCAGCACGTCGACGTCGACGTCCGGGTGCGGCAGCCGCTCGGCCACCAGCCGGCGCAGGGTGTCGATCCCCAGCCCCGTGCGCGCGGACACCCAGACGGCACCCGGCAGGGCCTGCCGGAGCGTGAGGACGTCCTCCTCGCTCATCGCGTCGACCTTGTTGACGACGATCAGCTCCGGCACCGAGGCCGCGTCGATCTCGCCGAGCACGACCCGCACCGCGTCGATCTGCCCCAGCGGGTCCGGGTCGGAGCCGTCGACGACGTGGAGCAGCAGGTCGGCCGCGGCCACCTCCTCCAGCGTCGAGCGGAAGGCGTCGACGAGCTGGTGCGGCAGGTGGCGCACGAAGCCCACCGTGTCGGTCAGCGTGTACTCCCGGCCGTCGGGCGACTGGGCGCGGCGGACCGTCGGGTCGAGGGTGGCGAACAGCGCGTTCTCCACCAGCACCCCTGCGCCGGTCAGCTGGTTGAGCAGGCTGGACTTGCCGGCGTTGGTGTACCCCGCGATCGCCACGCTCGGGACGGCGTTGCGGCCGCGGCTGGCCCGCTGGGTCGCCCGCGCGGTCGCCATGCCGGCGATCTCCCGCCGCAGCTTGCTCACCCGGGCACGGATGCGCCGGCGGTCGGTCTCGATCTTCGTCTCACCCGGCCCGCGGGTACCGATGCCGCCACCGCCGGCGACCCGGCCACCGGCCTGGCGGGACATCGACTCACCCCAGCCGCGCAGCCGCGGCAGCATGTACTGCATCTGGGCGAGCTCGACCTGCGCCTTGCCCTCCCGGCTCGTCGCGTGCTGGGCGAAGATGTCGAGGATCAGCGCGGTCCGGTCGACCACCTTCACCTTCAGCACCTTCTCCAGCTGGTTCAGCTGGCCCGGGGTGAGCTCACCGTCGCAGATCACGGTGTCGGCGCCGGTCGCGGCCACGATGTCGCGGATCTCGGCGGCCTTGCCCGAGCCGACGTAGGTGGCGGCGTCGGGCTTGTCGCGGCGCTGGCTCACGGCCTCGAGCACCTGGGAGCCGGCCGTCTCGGCGAGGGCGGCGAGCTCGGCCAGCGAACGGTCGGCGTCGGCCTGGGTGCCCTCGGTCCACACCCCGACGAGCACGACGCGCTCGAGCCGCAGTTGCCGGTACTCGACCTCGGTGACGTCGGCGAGCTCGGTGGAGAGGCCGGCCACCCGGCGCAGGGCACCGCGCGCCTCGAGCGCGTAGGAGCCGGTGGTGTCGTCGGCCTCGTCCCACCGTCCGGCAGGGGCGGGGCGGGTCTCGAGGTCGGCCTGCTCGTCGACGGGCAGGGCATCGGGGGCGGTCGTCATCGTCTCCAGCGTGGCACGGTCCTTCGGCGAAAGCACCTGAGTTGTCATCGCCCGGTGCAACGCAGGGGAGGCCGGAAAGCATCCCCCCGCGCGGCTGCGCGGCCGGTGGCCTCCCCCGGTGTCAAAGCTGGAGCCACTCCGGGCAGAGCGCCCCGCCCGCGACCAGGACGGCCGGGCCGCTGAGCACCGTCGTCGCCCGGGTCACCCGCACCGACAGGCGGCCCCCGGGGACGTCGACGACGACCGTGCCCTCGCTCGCGCCCTCCGCCCGCAGCGCCGCGTAGGCCGCGGCGCACGCGCCGGTGCCGCACGAGCGCGTCTCCCCCACCCCGCGCTCGGAGACCCGCAACCGCACGTGGGCGCCCGGCTCGAGGACGTTGACCAGCTCGACGTTGACCCCCTCGGGGAACAGCGCCGGGTCGAACGCGGGCGCGCTGGTCAGGTCGAGCTGCTCGACGGGCACGTCGGTGAGGCAGGCCAGGTGGGGGTTGCCCATGCTGACCGCGACGCCGTCGAAGCTCCGGCCGCCGAGCTCCGCCCGACCCTCGCCGAAGGGGCGGGCCGGGCCCATGTCCACCCAGTAGCCGCCGTCGGCCCCGGCCCCGACCCGCCGGGCACCGCCGCGGGTACCCACCAGGATGCCGTCGGTACAGGCCCCCCGGTGGACCAGCCCCTCGGCGACCAGCGCATGCAGGAAGAGCCGGATGCCGTTCCCGCACATCTCGGCGTAGGAGCCGTCGGCGTTGCGGTGGTCCATGAACCACTCGCACCGGTCGAGGTCCTCGCCCAGCACGGCGGGCGCGTCGGGCACGTGCACGCTGCGGACCAGCCGCAGCACGCCGTCGCCACCCAGGCCGGCGCGGCGCTCGCACAGCCGCCGGACCGTCGCGACGTCCAGGCGGTCGCCCGCCCACACCTCGCCGTCGGGGTCGGGCAGCACGACGAAGTCGTTCTCGGTGCCGTGGCCGATCAGCACGCGGGGGGAGGAGCTCACCGGTCGATCGTATGCGCGGTGATCACCGCGGCCGCGGCGTCGGCCAGATCGGCCCGCCCGGCGTCGAGCCATGTCGTGCCGGCGTCCCGGCGGAACCAGGAGCGTTGCCGGCGGACGAACCGGCGGGTCGTGGTGACGGTGCGCTCGCGCGCCTCCTCGGCGGAGAGGACGCCGTCGAACTGCGCCAGCACCTGCGCGTAGCCGAGCGCGCGGGAGGCCGTGGGCCCCTCGCGGAGCCCGTCGGCGGCCAGCGCCGCCACCTCGTCGACGAAGCCCGCGGCCCACATGCGGTCGACCCGTGCGGCGACCCGGTCGTCGAGCTCGGCGGGCTCGCGGTCCAGCCCGAGCACCACCGCGGGGTAGTGCGGGCGCGGCTCGGGGAGCTGCGCGCGGAACGGTCCACCGGTCAGCTCGATCACCTCCAGCGCGCGCACGATCCGCCGGCCGTTGCTCGGCAGGACGGCGGCGGCGGCCGCGTGGTCGAGGGCAGCGAGCCGTGCGTGCAGGGCGCCCGGGCCGGCGGCGGCGAGCTCGGCCTCCAGCCGGGCGCGCACCGCCGGGTCGGTCCCCGGGAAGTCCAGCTCGTCGAGGACGGCGCGCACGTACAGCCCCGAACCGCCGACGAGCAGCGGCACCCTGCCGGCGGCCCGCAGACGGTCGATCTCGGCCCGCGCGCGGCGTCGGTACCCGGCCACCGACGCCGGTTCGCGCACGTGCCAGAGGTCGAGCAGGTGGTGCGGCACCCCGCCGCGCTCGGCGAGGTCGGGCTTGGCGGTGCCGATGTCCATGCCGCGGTAGAGCTGCATCGAGTCGGCGTTGACCACCTCACCGCCCAGCCGCCGGGCCAGCTCGACGGCGAGCGCGGTCTTGCCGGTGGCCGTCGGCCCGACGACCGCGACGACCGGCGGCGGCCTCACGCCACCACCCAGTCGGCCACCGGGTAGCCGACCCCGAACGGCGCGGCGTCGTGGCGCAGCCGGGCGGTGACCTGCCGGCCGGCGAACGCAGCTCCCACCGCGCGCCAGACCGGTACACCCGCGGCGAGCAGCCGCTCCCCGTCCGCCGGGTCCAGCGCCGCCAGCGCGGCGGCGTCCCCGGTGGCGAGGGCCGTGGCGACGGCGGCGTCGAACGGCTCGGCCGCCGGGTCCAGGTAGCCCGGGGCCTTGACGGTGCGCCGCGCCGAGCCGTCGCCCATCGCCAGGACACCGACGGGCGGCGGCAGGTCGCGGAGGAGCTGCCCCAGATCGGCCGGGCCGACGCCGACGCGGGTGCCCGCGAACGCCACCTGGTCGAGCAGCCAGCTACCCACCGCGTGCGCCGTCGGTAGCTGGTGCCCGCCCGGCCGCAGCCGGCCGTCGAACGGCAGCGCGAGGTCGACGCCGAAGCCGTGCAGGTCCCCGCCGTCCCCGGCACCGAACCGCTCCCCCGGCGCCGCGCCCGGGCCGACGACCACGACCACCTCGGGCCGGGCGCCGAGCAGCGCGGTGGCCGCCTCCACGCAGGCGGCCCGCAACGACGCTGTCTCCGGCGCGGGCCGCCCCTCCACCGCCGGGACCAGCAGGGGCGGGCACGGGCAGAACGCGACGGCGGCCGACGGACGGGGTGCCCGGGCCGGGACGCCACCGGGGAAGGAGGTCACGGCAGCAGTGTCGCCGATGCGACGTGGGACACTGCCCGACGTGTCGAGCACGGACGACCCCGGCAACGGGGTGCAGCAGGCCGCTCCGCCGATTGCGGAGACCCCCGAGACCCCCGCTCCCGAGGTGGCGACGCCGCCCGGCGGTTCGGACGCGGTGACCCCCGCGGCCGGTACGCCGGAGGCGCCGGCGCCCGCGGACGCGGCGCTCCCCGACCCCGCCGGGGAACCGGAACCGGCGGCGGTCCCGTCGCCGGCGCCCGCTCCCGCGCCGCCCGCCGCCCCGGTGGAGACCGTGGTCAGCGACCCGGCGCAGTGGGGCCGGGTCGACGAGGAGGGCACCGTCTTCGTGCGCACCGCCGACGGGGAGCGCGAGGTCGGGTCCTGGCAGGCCGGGGACGCCGAGGCGGGGCTGGCCCACTACGGCCGCCGCTACGACGACCTCGCCACCGAGGTGGCGCTGCTCGAGGCGCGGCTGAAGGCGCACACCGGCAACCCGGGCGAGATCAAGGCCAAGGCCGAGGCGCTGGCGGCGTCGATCCCGACCGCCGCCGCGGTCGGCGACCTGGAGGGGCTCGCCGCCCGGGCGCGCGCCATGGTGGCGACCGCCGAGACCGCCGCTGCGGAGTACCGCGCCGAGAAGGCCGCCGCCCGCGCGGCGCAGGTGGCGCGCAAGGAGGCGCTCGCGGCCGAGGCCGAGCAGATCGCCGCCGAGTCGACGTCCTGGAAGGCCGCCGGCGACCGCCTCAAGGCGATCGTCGAGGAGTGGAAGACCATCCGCGGCATCGACCGGAAGACCGATGACGCCCTGTGGCAGCGCTTCGCCGCCGCCCGCGACGCCTTCGGCCGCCGCCGCGGCGCCCACTTCGCGCAGCTCGACGCCCAGCGCGGCGAGGCCCGCGCGGCCAAGCAGGAGCTGATCAAGGAGGCGCAGCGGCTGTCGACGTCGACCGACTGGGGCGCCACCAGCGCCGCCATGCGCTCGCTGATGGACCGCTGGAAGGCGGTGCCGCGCACCGGGCGGGACGGCGACGACGACCTGTGGAAGCAGTTCCGCGCGGCCCAGGACGTCTTCTTCAGCGCCCGTGCCGAGCAGGACAAGGCGCGCGACGCCGAGCAGGTCGCCAACCAGCAGGCCAAGGAGGAGCTGCTGGCCGAGGCCGAGCAGCTCGACCCGGGCAAGGACCTGAGGGGCGCGCAGCACGCGCTGCGGAAGATCCAGGAGCGCTACGACGCGATCGGGCACGTGCCGCGCGCGGTCATGCGCCAGCTCGAGGACCGCATGATGGCCGTCGAGCAGAAGATCCGAGGCGCCGCCGACGCCGGCCGGGTGCGCACCGCCCCGGAGAACCCGATGGTCGCCTCCATGCGGGCCGCCGTCGCCAAGGCCGAGGAGCAGCTGGCCAAGGCCGAGGCCGCCGGTGACCGGCGCCGGATCGACGAGGCGCAGGCCAACCTGGCGACCCGCCGGGAGTGGCTCGCCGAGGCGGAGAAGTCCGCCCGCAGGTAGCGGCACGACGCAGCGAGGGCCCCCGTCCGGTGGACGGGGGCCCTCGGTGCGTCACGAGCAGCCGGCGCTGAGGGCCGGCAGCGGGGCGGGCACGCCGATCTGCGGCATGCCGAGCGAGACTCCCGGCGTCGCCGGCTTCCGCCCCGCCTCCGATGCGTCCCCGGCCTGCGTGCGCCGGTGGGACAGCAGCGGGCCGTCGGCGACCAGGTGGTGCGGCGCGGCCTGGGTGACGACGGTCTCCACGACGTCGCCGGGCCGCACCCCCTCGGCCGCCGTGAAGTGCACGAGGCGACCGTCGCGGGCCCGGCCGGAGAGCCGGCCGCGCGCGGCGTCCTTGCTGCCCTCGCCCGCGGCGACGAGCAGCTCCACCTGCCGGCCGACCAGCTCCCGGTTCTCGTCCCAGCTGATCTCGTCCTGCAGCGCGGTCAGCCGGAGGTAGCGCTCCTGCACGACCTCCTTGGGCAGCTGCCCGTCCATCTCGGCGGCCGGCGTCCCGGGGCGCTTGGAGTACTGGAAGGTGAAGGCGCTGGCGAAGCGGGCGCGCCGGACCACCTCCAGCGTCTGCTGGAAGTCCTCCTCGGTCTCCCCCGGGAACCCGACGATGATGTCCGTGGTGATCGCGGCGTCGGGCATAGCGGCGCGGACCCGGTCGATGATCCCCAGGTAGCGCTCCTGCCGGTAGGCGCGGCGCATCCGCTTGAGCACGTCGTCCGACCCCGACTGCAGCGGCATGTGCAGCTGGTGGCAGACCGCCGGCGTCTCGGCCATGGCGGCGATGACGTCGTCGGTGAACATCGCCGGGTGCGGGCTGGTGAAGCGGACCCGCTCCAGCCCCTGGATGCGGCCGGTGGCCCGCAGGAGGTCGGCGAACGCCCCGCGGTCGCCGAAGTCGCTGCCGTAGCTGTTCACGTTCTGGCCGAGCAGGGTCACCTCGAGCACGCCCTGGTCGACCAGCGCCTGCACCTCGGCCAGGATCTCGCCGGGGCGGCGGTCCTTCTCCTTGCCGCGCAGCGCCGGGACGATGCAGAACGTGCAGGTGTTGTTGCAGCCGACGCTGATCGACACCCAGCCCGAGTAGGCGGAGTCGCGCTTGGCCGGCAGCGTGGACGGGAAGACCTCGAGCGCCTCGACGATCTCCACCTGCGCCTCGGCGTTGTGCCGGGCCCGGTCGAGCAGGGCGGGCAGCGAGCCGACGTTGTGAGTCCCGAAGACGACGTCGACCCAGGGCGCGCGGCGCACGATCTCGCCGCGGTCCTTCTGCGCCAGGCAGCCGCCGACGGCGATCTGCATGCCGGGGCGGCCGTCCTTGACCGGGCGCAGGTGCCCGAGGTTGCCGTAGAGGCGGTTGTCGGCGTTCTCGCGCACCGCGCAGGTGTTGAGGACGACGACGTCGGCGTCGTCCCCCTCCGCGGCGGCGGTGTAGCCGGCTGCCTCGAGCAGCCCGGACAGCCGCTCGGAGTCGTGCACGTTCATCTGGCACCCGTACGTGCGCACCCGGTAGGTGCGGGCGGGGCTCTCGACAGGGCTCTCCATGACAGGAGCGAGGGTACGGCGCGGCGGCGACGCGCCCGCCGCAGCGAGCCGTGGTGCCCCGCACGGGGGAACGGGCGGCGTTCGTTACGCCTTCGTGATCCCACGGTGCGGGAACCGCGACCTCCCGCCCTTAGGGTCCCCAGGGTGACCAGCCGTCCCAACGGAGAGCCTCTCGTCCGCCTGTCCGGCGTCAACAAGTGGTTCGGCGACCTGCACGTCCTGCAGGACATCGACCTCGAGATCGCCCGCGGCGAGGTGGTCGTCGTCATCGGCCCGTCGGGGTCGGGGAAGTCGACCCTGTGCCGCGCGATCAACCGCCTCGAGTCGATCGAGAAGGGCGAGATCGTCATCGACGGCGAGCGGCTGCCCGAGGAGGGCAAGGAGCTCGCCCGCCTGCGCGCCGACGTCGGCATGGTGTTCCAGAGCTTCAACCTCTTCGCGCACAAGACGATCCTCGAGAACGTCACCCTCGGTCCGATCAAGGTGCGCAAGCGCCCCAAGGCCGACGCCGAGAAGCGGGCCCGCGAACTGCTCGACCGGGTGGGCGTCGGCGCGCAGGCCGACAAGTACCCGGCTCAGCTCTCCGGCGGCCAGCAGCAGCGGGTGGCGATCGCCCGGGCGCTGGCGATGGACCCCAAGGTCATGCTCTTCGACGAGCCGACGTCGGCGCTCGACCCCGAGATGATCAGCGAGGTCCTCGACGTCATGGTCGGGCTCGCGGCCGAGGGGATGACGATGATCGTCGTCACCCACGAGATGGGGTTCGCGCGGAAGGCGGCCAACCGCGTCGTCTTCATGGACGGGGGCCGCGTCGTGGAGTCCTCGGACCCCGAGACCTTCTTCCTCACCCCGAGCTCCGACCGGGCCAAGGACTTCCTGTCCAAGATCCTGAACCACTGACCGTTCCTACGGAAGGACAGCTCATGCGCACCACCCGCTACGCCGCCTCGCTCGCGGCCCTCGGCCTCATGCTCGCCGCCTGCGGCGGCAGCGAGGCCGGGGACCAGGCAGAGGGCGCCGCCGACTCGACCGTCGAGGTCCAGGAGGAGGTCGACTTCGAGGCGGGTACCACGATGGCCGAGCTCGCCGAGGCCGGTTCCATGACCGTCGGCACGAAGTTCGACCAGCCCGGCTTCGGGCTCCTCAACCCGAACACCGAGACCCCGGAGGGTTTCGACGTCGAGATCGCGAAGCTGATCGCCGCCGAGCTCGGCATCGCCCCCGAGGACATCGAGTGGACCGAGACCGTCTCGGCCAACCGCGAGCCGTTCCTGCAGAACGGCCAGGTCGACATGGTGGTGGCCACGTACACCATCAACGACGCCCGCAAGGAGCTGATCGACTTCGCGGGGCCGTACTACGAGGCCGGTCAGGACATCATGGTCGCCGCCGGCAACCCGGAGGGCATCGAAGGCCCCGAGGACCTGGCCGGCAAGAACGTCTGCTCGGTCGAGGGCTCCACGCCGGCGCAGAACATCCGGGACAACTACCCGGAGGCGACCCTGACGCTGTTCGACGTCTACTCCAAGTGCGCCGACGCCCTGGCCAACGGCCAGGTCGACGCGGTGACGACGGACAACGTCATCCTCACCGGCCTGGTCGCCGGCAGCGACGGCGCCTTCGAGCTGGTGGGCAACCCCTTCACCGAGGAGCCGTACGGCATCGGCGTGCCCAAGGGTGACGACGAGTTCCGCGCGTTCATCAACGACACGCTGGAGGAGGCGTACGAGAGCGGTGCCTGGGCCGACGCCTGGGACCGCACCGCCGGCGCCATCAGCGGCCAGGAGGCCCCCGAGCCGCCGGCCGTCGACCGCTACTGAGAACCTCCGGCGCTGCGGGGCGGGAGTTCCCGCCCCGCAGCGCCGCTCCATGACCAGCCCCGAGAGGAGGCGGCGTGCAGTTCCTCGCTGACAACTTCGACCTGCTGTGGGACGCGTTCCTGACGACGCTGAGCCTGTCGCTGCTCGCCGGTCTGCTCGCGCTGGTGCTGGGCACGCTCCTGGCAGCCGCGCGGGTCAGCCCGATCCCGCCGCTGCGCGGGCTGGCGACCTTCTACGTCGAGACCTTCCGCAACACGCCGCTGACGGTGGTCTTCTTCTTCCTGATCTTCGGCCTCCCGCAGATCGACTTCATCCTCGGCTTCTACACCGGGGCCGTCCTGTCCCTCGGGCTCTACACCGCGGCGTTCGTCTGCGAGGCGGTGCGCTCGGGCATCAACTCGGTCTCGACCGGCCAGGCCGAGGCGTCCCGCGCCATCGGCCTCACGTTCGGGCAGTCGCTGCGCGAGGTGGTCCTCCCGCAGGCGTTCCGCACCGTCGTCCCGCCGCTGGGCAACGTCTTCATCGCGATGGTGAAGAACAGCTCCATCGCCGCGGGCTTCGCCACCAGCGAGCTCAGCTCCCTGCTCCCCCGCCTGGTCAACGCCGACGCCGGGCAGCTCACCGCCGTCCTGCTGGGGGTCGTGATCGCCTACATGATCATCACGTTGCCGCTCGCCTTCGGCGTGCACCGCCTGGAGCGGCGGGTGGCGATCCTGCGATGACCGCCCCCGTGCTCTTCGACATCCCCGGACCCAAGGCACGCGCCCGCATCCGCATCGGTACCGGGATCGGGATCCTGCTGATCGTCGGGATCCTCGCCGTCGTCCTCATCCGGCTGGCCGGCAACGGCCAGCTGGAGAGCCAGCGCTGGGCCGTGCTCTTCGACGCGCGCACCGGCGTTCCGCAGACCCTCGGCCGCGCGCTGGTCAACACGCTGCAGGTCGCGGCCGTGGGCATGGTCGTCGCGACGGTCCTCGGCCTGCTGCTGGCCGTCGGCCGGTTGTCCGACCACCGGGTGGTGCGCTGGCTGGTCGGCACCTACATCGAGTTCTTCCGGGCCATCCCGCTGCTGGTGGTCATCTTCGCGCTGTACTTCGTGCTGCCGAAGTACGACATCGAGCTCTCGGCCTTCCAGGCGCTCGCCGGCGGGCTGATCCTCTACAACTCGGCGGTGCTCGCCGAGATCTTCCGGGCCGGCATCCTGTCGATCGACAAGGGGCAGCGCGAGGCCGCCTTCGGGATCGGCATGCGCAAGTACCAGGTGATGACGCTGGTGCTGCTCCCGCAGGCGACGCGGCGCATGCTCCCGGTCCTCATCGCCCAGCTGGTGGTACTCCTGAAGGACAGCTCCCTGGGCTTCATCATCGGCTACTTCGAGCTGCTGCGAGGGGCCCGCAGCCTCGTGGAGTTCTTCTCCCTGAGTTTCGGCAACCAGTACACCTTCCAGCTCTACGTCGCCGCCGGCCTGATCTACATCATCATCAACGTGCTGCTGTCCCAGGTGGCGAACCTCGTCGAGCGCCGGACCCGCCGGACCGCGAAGTCGGGCGGCGGCAACCCCCAGCTCCCGGCAGACGTCCAGATGGGCGGCGGCGGAGGCGCCGCCTGAGTCGTTGCCGCCGGCTTCCGGAGGTGGTCCGCGGTCGGCCGGGCAGTGCCCGCCGGAGGCCGATCCCTCCGCTGACCTGCCCTTTCACGTCCGACTCACTCGTCCCAGGTGGGCGCGCCCGGCCACGACGTCGCGGAACGGTCGCGAGACTGTTCCTCACGATGGAGACGATGCACGCGGCCGGGCGCCGCAACCTGCCCCCGGTCCCCCGGACCTCTGCTGGGACGATCCCGCCCGGGACGCCCCAGCCCGCGACCACCCAGCCCGCGACGCCCCAGCCCGCGGCGCCCCAGCCCGACGAGCAGGCCGCCACCCCGACGGTCGTGGACGTGACCACGCGGCTCGACGCCGGCCAGGAGTTCGTGGCTCGGCTCCGCGCGGCGGCTCCGGTGTTCGCCGACGCGGCCGGCGCCGAGAGCGCCGTCGTCCGGGAGGTCGTGCCGCCGGCCCGGCACCGGCGCTCGCGCTGCCGGGTGGTGTTCCGCTACCCGGACGGCGCGGAGTCCGATCTGACCTTCGTCGGCGAACGCCGACGGCCGGGCGCTCCCGCGGTCGACGAGCTGGACGCGGAGATCATCCGGTGGCTCGCCGACGGCCAGCGCCGGGACCCCGCCTGGCTGGTGGACGACGAGGAGGCCCCCGACGGGCTGGCCGTCGACGTGGCCGCCTGGCTCGCCACCGGCTGAGCCGGCACGGATCTGGAGAGCCGACGAGGCGGCCCGGAGGATCCGGGCCGCCTCGTGGCACGTCCGGGCGAGGTGCGGTCGCTCAGGGCAGCACGCCCTCCTCGTCGAACTCGATGATCGGATCGTCGGCGCTGTCCGCAGCGCCGAGCTCGTCGAGGACCTCGCGGACCACGGCCGCCGCCAGGCCACCGTTGTAGCCCTTGCGGGCGAGCATGCCCATCAACCGCCGGGTGGCGGTCTGGCGGTCGAGCCGGCGCATCCCCGGCGCCCGGCGCTGCACCAGTCGCCGGGCCGCCTCCCGCTCGTCGTCGTCGTCGACGAGTTGCACGGCCTCCGCGGCGGTCTCCGCATCGACGCCCTTGGCGCGGAGCTCCGCGGAGAGCGCCCGCCGGGCGAGCCCGCGGCCGGCCTGACGGCTGCTGACCCATGCGCGGGCGAAGGACGCGTCGTCGATGAGACCGACCTCGGTGAAGCGGTCGAGCACGGCCTCGGCGGCTTCGTCCGGGATGCCACGCTTCGCGAGGAGGTCGGCCAGCTGCTGCCGGGTCTTCGGCGCTCCGGTCAGCGCGCGGAGGCAGATGCTGCGCGCCACCTGCTCGGGATCACCCGGCTCGTCCTCCGGGGATCCAGGGGCGACGTCCGGGGTCAGGGGATCATCGCCGCCCGGCGTCTGCGGGCGCCGGCCGGCCCGGGTCACCCCGGGGCCGCGCCGGCGGTTCGGTGGCCGCTCCTCCACCGGCAGGTCAGAAGTCGGGGGCGTCGACCGGCGCCGGGGCGTCGAGCTTCGGGCCGATGCCGAGCTTTTCCTTGACCTTCTTCTCGATCTCGTCGGCCAGGTCGGGGTTGTCCCGCAGGAAGTTGCGGACGTTCTCCTTGCCCTGGCCCAGCTGGTCGCCCTCGTAGGTGTACCAAGCGCCGGACTTCTTCACGATGCCCTGCTCGACACCGGCGTCGACGATGCCGCCCTCCCGGCTGAAGCCCTGACCCCAGAGGATGTCGAGCTCGGCCTGCTTGAAGGGTGCGGCCACCTTGTTCTTGACGACCTTGATCCGCGTGCGGCTGCCGATCGCGTCGGTGCCCTGCTTGAGGGTCTCGATGCGGCGGACGTCGAGCCGGACGGACGAGTAGAACTTCAGCGCGCGACCACCGGTGGTGACCTCGGGCGACCCGTAGACCACACCGACCTTCTCGCGCAGCTGGTTGATGAAGATCGCCGTCGTGCCGGAGTTGCTCAGCGCTCCGGTGATCTTGCGCAGCGCCTGGCTCATCAGCCGGGCTTGCAGACCCACGTGGCTGTCACCCATCTCACCCTCGATCTCGGCGCGGGGCACCAGGGCCGCCACGGAGTCGATGACGATGATGTCGAGCGCGCCGGAGCGGATCAGCATGTCGGCGATCTCGAGGGCCTGCTCACCGGTGTCGGGCTGGCTGACCAGGAGGGCGTCGGTGTCCACGCCGATGGCGCGGGCGTACTCCGGGTCGAGCGCGTGCTCGGCGTCGATGAAGGCGGCGATGCCGCCGTTGGCCTGCGCGTTGGCCACCGCGTGCAGGGCGACCGTGGTCTTACCGGAGGACTCCGGCCCGTAGACCTCGATGACCCGGCCGCGCGGCAGGCCGCCGATGCCCAGGGCGATGTCGAGGGCGATCGACCCGGTCGGGATGACCTTGATCGCCTGGGCGGTCTCGTCGCCCAGCCGCATGACCGAGCCCTTGCCGAACTGCTTGTCGATCTGGGCGAGGGCCATGTCGAGGGCCTTGTCGCGGTCGAGCGTTGCTGCCATGGTGCGTCACCTTCGGTTCGCGAGAAGCGGGTCGGGACCGACGCTAGGGCGAGGCACCGACAGTTTTCGGATCGTGGGGCGGGCTGGGGAGGACCGGCCGGCCTGTGGACGCCACAGTAGGCCGAACAGGTGTTCGACCGCCAGGCCGACACGCCGGACCCGGCACCCGTCGCCCCCTAGCGCTCCTTGACCGGCACGTCGAAGGCCTCGCAGACGGCCAGCCACACCTTGCGCACCGGCAAGCCGGCCTCGATGGCGTCCACCGCCGTGCGCCCGCCCAGCTCCGAGAACACGTGGTCGCGCGCCACGCTCTGGGCGCGCATCGCCCCGAACTGTCCGTCCAGACGGGACCAGAACTCCTGCAGCCGCACAGCACGACGCTAACTCGTCGGCCCCCGGCCGCGCCGCTGTCGCCCTACGCTGCGCGCATGATCCCGGGCACCGGCTCCGCGACGCTCGACACCGTCCTCGAGATCGGCATCGTGATCGCGCTCGTCGCGCTCATCGTGCTGCTGATCAGGAACTACCGCGGGCGCTGACCCGCGCCCCCAGCCACACCACGACCAATGGCACCACCAGCGCCGCGGAGACGCCGGACACCAGGCCGAACCCGCCCCAGGACAGGAGCGGGCCACCGACCACGCCGGCCAGCGCCGCGCCGAGGCCCATCAGCATGTCGGTGCCGCCCTGCGCCGTCGGCCGCAGCTCGGGCCCCACCGAGGCCGTGACGAGCGCTGAGCCCGCGATCAGCCCGCACGACCAGCCCAGCCCGAGCAGCAGCAACCCGGCCCCCAGCTGCACCGCGTCCGTGGGCGCCGCCGTCCCCGACACCGCCGCCGCGGCCAGCAGCAGCCCGGCGGCCAGGGCCACGACCGAGGGCGCCCCGACGCGGTCGGCGAGCATCCCCACGAGCGGGGAGAACAGGTACATCCCGGCCACGTGCACGCTGATGACCAGACCGACCAGGCGCAGCACCGCACCCTCCGGCCCGCCGGCGTGCCCCATGTGCACCGGTGTCATCACCATGACCCCGACCATGACCGAGTGGGCCACCACGACCGAGGTGATCCCCAGCCGTCCGGCCGGCGTCGCCCACACCGCGCGCAGGGCCGTGCCGGTGGCCTGCCGCGGCCGGGGCCCGTCCGCACCGCCGCCGAGCGACCGGGCCAGGAGCAACGGGTCGGGCCGCAGCAGTACGAGGAAGCCCGCCGCCACCACGGCGAAGACGATCGCCGACACCACGAAGACGCCACCGAGGGCCGGCAGCCCCAGCGCCTCCCCGAGCCCGGCACCGGGTGCGGCCAGGTTCGGGCCGACCACGGACCCGACCGTGGTCGCCCACACGACCAGGGAGAGCGACCGGCCGCGGTGCTCGGGCTCGGCGAGGTCGGCCGCGGCGTACCGGGACTGCAGCCCGCAGGCGGTCGCGGCACCGAACAGGAACAGCCCGCAGAGCAGCAGGAGCAGGGACGACGCCGCCGCGGCGACGACGGTCAGCACCGCCCCGACCACGCTCAGGCCGTAGCCCACGGCCAGCCCCGCCCGCCGGCCGGCGCCGTCGCTCATCCGGGCCAGCGGCACCGCCAGGACGGCCGCGCCCAGCACACCGGCGGTCTGCCCGAGCCCGGCCGCGGAGTCGGTGCCGGCGACGTCACGGGCCAGCAGCCCGCCGGCGGTGATGCCGACGGTGACACCGAGCCCCGCCAGCGCCACGCCGCCGCTGAGCACGCCCAGCGTGCGGCGCTGCACGCGGGCGACGTCGATCGTGACCTCGGGCTGCTGCAGCGGTCCCACGAGCGCTCCCGTCTCCCCGGGCGGGTGGTTCCCGCCCGCCGGCGTCCCCGCCGACCAGCGAAGTGTCGTACACCCCGGGGACACTGAGCGCGTGCCTGCCCGTCCGACCTCCGGCCCCTCCGACGGTCCCGGCGCCCTGGCCCGCTTCTCCGAGCCGACGCGCGCCTGGTTCACCGGTGCCTTCGAGCGGCCGACCGAGGCGCAGGAGGGCGCCTGGCAGGCGATCAGCAGCGGCGAGCACGCCCTCGTCGTGGCGCCGACCGGCTCGGGGAAGACGCTCGCGGCGTTCCTGTGGTCGCTCGACCGGCTCGCCGCCACGCCGCCGGCCGACGAGCGGACGCGGTGCCGGGTGCTCTACGTCTCGCCGCTGAAGGCGCTGGCCGTCGACGTCGAGCGCAACCTGCGCGCGCCGCTGGCCGGCATCGGCCAGGCCGCCGCGCGGCTGGGGCTGCCCCGCCCGGAGATCAAGGTCGGGATCCGCTCGGGCGACACCCCGGCCGACGAGCGGCGCACCTTCGCCCGCCGGCCGCCCGACATCCTCATCACCACGCCGGAGTCGCTGTTCCTCCTGCTCACCAGCCAGGCCCGGGAGGCGCTGCGGGGCGTCGAGACGGTCATCGTCGACGAGGTGCACGCCGTCACCGACTCCAAGCGCGGCGCGCACCTGGCCGTCTCCCTGGACCGGCTGGACGAACTGCTGGAGCGGCCGGCGCAGCGGATCGGGTTGTCGGCCACCGTGCGGCCGATCGAGGAGGTCGCCACCTTCCTCGCCGGCGGGCGCCCGGTGCAGGTCGTCTCCCCGGGCTCGACCAAGCGGTGGGACCTCTCGGTCGTCGTCCCCGTGGAGGACATGAGCGAGCTCGGCCAGCCGACGGGCGAGCTGGAGGGGTCGGCGGCCGGGCACCAGCCGAGGAACTCCATCTGGCCGGCGGTCGAGGAGCGGGTGCTGGACCTGGTGCAGGCGCACCGCAGCACGATCGTCTTCGCCAACTCGCGCCGGCTCGCCGAGCGGCTGACCAGCCGGCTCAACGAGCTGGCCTACGAGCGGCAGACCGGCGAGCCCGTGCCGCCGGGCACCAACGCCGCGGCGCTCATGGCGCAGGCCGGCTCCGGCGGCGGCCTGCCGGAGGCCTTCCAGCCGGTCGCGGCCGCCCACCACGGATCGGTCTCCCGCGAGCAGCGGTCGATCGTCGAGGAGGCGCTGAAGTCCGGCCGGCTGCCTGCCGTCGTCGCGACCTCCAGCCTGGAGCTCGGCATCGACATGGGCGCGGTCGACCTCGTCGTGCAGGTGGAGGCGCCACCCACGGTCGCCAGCGGCCTGCAGCGGGTCGGCCGCGCCGGCCACCAGGTCGGTGCGGTCAGCCGCGGGGTGCTGTTCCCCAAGTACCGCGGCGACCTGGTGCAGTGCGCGCTGGTCGCCGAGCGGATGCAGGCCGGCGCGATCGAGTGCATCCGCTACCTGCGCAACCCGCTCGACGTGCTCGCCCAGCAGATCGTCGCGATCGTGTCCGAGCGACCGCGCACCGTCGACGAGGTCGGGGCACTGGTGCGCCGGTCGGCGGCGTTCTCCTCGCTGCCCGAGTCCGCGCTGCACGCCGTCCTGGACATGCTGGCCGGGCGCTACCCCTCAGACGCCTTCGCCGAGCTGCGCCCGCGGCTCACCTGGGACCGCGTCACCGACACCCTCACCGCCCGCGCCGGCGCCCAGCGGCTGGCCGTCACCAGCGGCGGCACCATCCCCGACCGCGGACTGTTCGGCGTCTTCCTCGTCGGCGGTGAGGGCACCGGTGGCCGCCGGGTCGGCGAGCTGGACGAGGAGATGGTCTACGAGTCGCGGACCGGCGACGTGTTCCTCCTGGGTTCCTCGTCCTGGCGGATCGAGGAGATCACCCATGACCGCGTGCTGGTCACCCCGGCGCCCGGCCAGCCCGGCAAGATGCCGTTCTGGCACGGCGACGCCCCCGGGCGGCCGCTGGAGCTCGGCCGGGCGCTCGGCGCCTTCCTGCGCGAGGTCGGGTCGGCGACGCCGGAGGCAGGCCTGGAGCGGGCCCGGGCGGCCGGCCTCGACGAGTGGGGTGCGGCGAACCTGGCCGCCTACCTCGCCGAGCAGAAGGCGGCGACCGGCCACCTGCCCGACGACCGGACGCTGCTGGTCGAGCGTTTCCGCGACGAGCTGGGCGACTGGCGGTTGGTCGTGCACTCGCCCTTCGGCGCCCAGGTCAACGCCCCGTGGGCGCTGGTGCTCGCCGCCCGGCTGCGGGAACGGTACGGCGTCGACGTCTCCTCCATGCACTCCGACGACGGGATCGTGCTGCGGCTGCCCGACACGACCGGCGAGCCGCCGGAGGGCGACCTCGCGGTCCTCGACCCCGACGACGTCGAACGAGAGGTCACCGCCGAGGTCGGCAGCTCGGCGCTGTTCGCCAGCCGGTTCCGGGAGTGCGCCGCCCGTGCGCTGCTCCTCCCCCGGCGCGACCCGAGGCGGCGCACCCCGCTGTGGCAGCAGCGCCAGCGCGCGGCCCAGCTGCTCTCGGTCGCCAGCGAGTTCTCCTCCTTCCCCATCACCCTCGAGGCGGCCCGCGAGGTGCTGCAGGACGTCTACGACGTGCCCGGGCTGATCGAGCTGATGGCGGACGTCCGCGCCCGGCGGGTCCGGGTGGTCGACGTGCAGACCGAGACCGCCTCACCCTTCGCCCAGTCGCTGCTGTTCGGCTACGTCGGCCAGTTCCTCTACGAGGGTGACGCCCCGCTGGCCGAGCGCCGCGCCCAGGCGCTCGCGCTCGACACCGGCCTCCTCGCCGAGCTGCTCGGCCGCTCCGAGCTGCGCGAGCTGCTCGACGCCGAGGCGATCACCGAGATCGCGGCCGAGCTGCAGCGGCTTCCCCAGCAGCGGCACCCGCGCGACGTCGACGGGGCCGCCGACCTGCTCCGGGTGGTCGGCGACCTCACCACGGCCGAGGCCGCGCGCCGCGGTGTGCCGCAGAAGTGGCTCGACGAGCTGGTCGCCGCCCGGCGCGCGCTGCTGGTCCGCATCGCCGGCGAGGAGCGCTTCGTCGCCATCGAGGACGCCGGCCGGCTCCGCGACGCCCTGGGCACGGCGCTGCCCGTGGGCGTGCCGGAGGTCTTCACCGAGCCGGTCGCCGACCCGCTGGGCGACCTCGTCGGCCGCTACGCGCGCACGCACGGCCCCTTCCAGCCGGCCGAGGCAGCCACCCGGCTCGGGCTGGGCGTCGCCGTGGTCACCGCGACCGTCCAGCGGCTCACCGGCACCGGCCGGCTGGTCTCCGGCGAGTTCCGCCCCGGCGGCACCGGCCAGGAGTGGTGCGACGCCGAGGTGCTGCGGTCCATCCGCCGGCGCAGCTTGACCAAGCTGCGCCAGGAGGTCGAGCCGGTGCCCACCGGGACGCTCGCCCGCTTCACGCCGTCGTGGCAGTCGGTCGGCAGCCGGCTGCGCGGGGCCGACGGCGTGCTGGCGGTCGTCGAGCAGCTCGCCGGGGCGCTCGTACCCGCCAGCGCCCTGGAGTCGCTGGTGCTGCCGGCCCGGGTCCGCGACTACTCCCCCGCCATGCTGGACGAGCTGACCAGCGCCGGCGAGGTGCTGTGGGCCGGCGCCGGTGGCCTGCCCGGTGGCGACGGCTGGATCAGCCTGGTGCCGGCCGACCTCGCACCGCTGCTGCTGCCCGAGCAGCTGGAGGTGGCCGGGGAGGGTCAGCGGCTGCTCGACCTGCTCGCCGGCGGCCAGGCGTTGTTCTTCCGGGGCCTCTCCGACGCCGTGGGCGCCACCGACGACACCGCCCTGGCCGACCTGCTCTGGGACCTGGTGTGGGCGGGGGCGCTCACCAACGACACCCTGGCCCCGCTGCGCACCCGCCTGGGTGGCGGCGGCACCCACAAGCGGGCCGCCGCCGCACCGCGGGTCACCCGCAGCCGGTACGGGCGGCCGCGCCTGACCCGCGCCGCGATGCCCACGCGCAGCGGCCCGCCAACGGTGGCCGGGCGCTGGTCGCGGCTGCCCGACCGGGAGGCCAACGCGACCCGGCGCACCACCGCGCGCGCCGAGGCGCTGCTGGAGCGGCACGGTGTCCTCACCCGTGGCGCCGTCATGGCCGAGCAGGTGGCCGGTGGCTTCTCCGCCGTCTACCCGGTGCTGCGCGCGTTCGAGGAGAACGGCCGGGCCCGCCGCGGCTACTTCGTCGAGACCCTCGGCGCGGCCCAGTTCGGCACCCCCGGCTCGGTCGACCGGCTGCGCAGCTTCGCCTCGCCCGACCGGGTGCCGACCGGCGCGATCGTGCTCGCCGCGACCGACCCGGCCAACGTCTACGGGGCGGCGCTGCCGTGGCCGGAGCGACCCGGGAGCGAGGACGCCGCCGTCGACATCGGCGAGGGCACCGGCGGCCGGAGGTCGGGGCACCGGGCAGGACGCAAGGCGGGCGCGCTGGTCGTCCTGGTCGACGGCGACCTGGTGCTGTACGTCGAGCGCGGCGGCAAGACCCTGCTGTCGTGGACCGAGGACGAGCAGACCTTGAAGGAGGCCGCGACGGCGCTGTCCGGGGCGGTGTCGGCCGGCGCACTCGGGCGCATGGTGGTGCAGAAGGCCGACGGCGCCTCGGTGCACGAGTCGACGCCGCTGAGCAACGCGCTGCAGGCGGCCGGCTTCGCCGCGACCCCTCGGGGCCTGCGCCTGCGCGGCTGATCAGCAACGGTCAGCGGCGCCGCGAGCCCTGCAGCCAGGGGGCGCACCAGCGGCTCAGCCGGGGCATGAGAAGGCGCAGCGCGGTGACGACGTAGACGGCCGACAGCAGCAACCGCAGCGGCCAGGGCCAGCCCTCGACGAGGGGTAGTGCGAGCACCTGGAAGCTCGAGGTGAACGCCAGGACGACGGCGACGGTGAGCAGCCAGCTCCGCCAGGCCGGCCCCGGCCGCGGCGGGACGGCGAAGAAGCTCTCCAGACCCACCGCCCGGGCGACCCGTTCGTCCTCGACCATCCCCGGAAGCCGCGCGAGGAACGCCTGCCGCTCCGGCGAGCGCTCCCACGCGGCCAACGAGTCGGCGTCGGCGAAGCGGTAGACCAGGTGGTACTCCGAGCTGCCCTCGCCCGGGTGGAGCAGCGACGCGCCCAGGTTGCCGGGGTAGTTCGCGGCCTCGGCCAGCACCGCACCGGCCGCACGCTCGAACGCCGCCCGCCGGTCGGGCCGCACGACGCGGGCGACGGTGACGGTGACCGGCTCGTGGTCGGGGGCGGTGAGGACGGTGGGGGCGCTCCCGAGCCGGGCGCGCAGTCGCAGGGGCACGCTCACGCACGGGGCAGCGCACCGGAGCACCGCCGGCTTCCCGGTTGTCGCGACTCTCACACCGGAGGGGCAGGCCGGTGCACCGCCGGGGATCATGGTCGGCGTGCCCGAGGGAGACACCGTCTGGCTGGCGGCGAAGCGGATGAACACCGCACTCGCCGGCGGCACGCTGCGCCGCGGCGAGTTCCGGCTCCCCCAGCTGGCCGCCCTGGACCTGACGGGCGCGGCCGTCACCGAGGTCGTCCCCCGTGGCAAGCACCTGCTCATCCGGCTCGCCGACGGGCGGACGCTGCGGACCCACTTCCGGATGGACGGCAGCTGGCACATCTACCGGCCCGGCGCCCGCTGGCGGGGCGGCCCCGGCTACGACGTCCGGGTCGTCCTGGCCACCGACGAGTGGGAGTGCGTCGGCTACCGGCTGCACGACGTGGACATCGTGCCGACGGCCGAGGAGGACCGGCTCGTCGGGCACCTCGGCCCCGACATCCTCGGCCCCGACTGGGACCTCGACGAGGCGCTGCGGCGGATCCGCGCCCTCCCCGACGAGCAGGTGGGCGTCGCGATCCTCGACCAGCGCAACGTTGCCGGGATCGGCAACCTGTACAAGGTGGAGTCGCTCTTCCTGCTCGGCCTGCACCCGTGGGCCCGGGTGGCCGACGTCGACGCCCGGCTGGCACCGCTGCTGGAGCGGGCGCAGCGGCTCATGCGCGCGAACCTCGAGCACCCGGAGCAGAGCACCACCGGCGACCTGCGCCGCGGCCAGGACCACTGGGTCTACGGGCGGAAGGGCAAGCCGTGCCGGCGCTGCCGGACCCCCATCCTCATGGGCGACCAGGGGCCCCACCTGCAGGAGCGGGTCACCTACTGGTGCCCGCGCTGCCAGGCGGCGGACTCCCCGATCGCCCCGACGGCGCGAACCGGCGAACCGGGCCGGCCACGCCCCCTCGCCACCCCCGGCTGAACGCCGTCCGCCCCGCCGCCCGCACGGGGCAGCGGGGCGGAGGAGGCCGCCGCGTCAGGCCGGGTCGGGCCGCTCCGCGGGCTGGGCCTGGGGCTGGGTGGCCTGCTCCGACGCCGGCGTCCCCTGCTCGATCGCGCCCGCGGCGTTGCTGCCCTCGACGGCCGGCGTGCCGGCGCCACCCATCGACGCGCGGATCTGGTCCAGCCGCGAGGCCCCGGCCACGTCGAGGGTGGCCTTCTGGACCTCGAGCATGCGCCCCTCGACCGACGACTGCGCCAGCTCGGCCTGACCGAGGGCGTTGGCGTACCGGGCCTCGATCTTGTCCCGCACCTCCGCCAGCGAGGGCGTGTTGCCCGGTGCCGACAGCTCGTTGACCTGCTTCATGGAGGCGGCGACGTGCTCCTGCATCTTCGCCTGCTCCAGCTGGCTCATCAGCTTGGTTCGCTCGGCCAGCGTGGTCTGCAGCCGCATCCGCGACTGCTCCACCGCCCCGCGCGCCTGCTCGGCGGCCTGCAGCGCCTCGTCGTGGCTTCGCTTGAGGTCCTCCATCGACTGCTCGGCGGCGACCAGTTGCGTGGCGAACGCCTGCGCGGCCTGCTCGTACTCGGCGGCCTTGGCCGCATCCCCCTTGGCCCGCGTCTGGTCGGCCAGCACCAGCGCCTGGCGCGCGGAGGCCTGGAGCTTCTCGACCTCGCCCAGCTGCCGGTTCAGCCGCATCTCCAGCTGCCGCTGGTTGCCCAGCACGGCGGCGGCCTGGTTGGCCAGCGACTGGTGCCGCTGCTGCTCGGCCTCGATCGCCTGCGCGATCTGGATCTTCGGGTCGGCCCGCTGGTCGATCTGCGCGTTGGCCGAAGCCGTGAGGTACTTCCACAGCTTCACGAACGGGTTGGGCATGAGGTCCTCCTGCTCCGGCGCGGTCACCGGCCCGGCGATGCTCGTCCTCAGCATCGTCCCAGGTGATCACCGTCGGCAACCGACGCGGGCCGTCCGCGCCACGGCTAGTGTGCCCAGCGTGCCGCCTCCCACCCCTGTCCTCTGCGTCCTCGGGGAGCTCGTCGTCGACCTGCTGCCCGTCCCCGGTGCGGCGGAGGGCAGCACGGCACCCCACTACGTCGCCCGCCCGGGCGGCAACGCGCTCAACGTCGCCGTCGCCGCCGCCCGCCTCGAGGCCCCGGTACGGCTGCTGGCCCGGCTGGGCACCGGCCCGCTCGCCACCAACCTCCGGCGGCACGCCGAGCAAGCCGGCGTCGACACGGCCGGTTTCGTCGCCGCCGCCGAACCCGTCAGCCTCGCCGTGGTGGGCGTCGGCGCCGACGGCTCTCCCGACTACGGCTTCCACGTGCTCGGCGCCGCCGACTGGCAGTGGACCGACGAGGAGCTCGACGGTGCGCTCCCCGAGGCCGTCGGCGCGCTGCACGTCGGCTCCATCTCCAGCTGGACCGAGCCGGGCAGCGGCGCGATCGCGCGGCTGGTCCGCCGGCTGGCGGGCCGGGCGCTGATCAGCGTGGACCCGAACATCCGCCCCATGCTGGCCGAGGGCCCCGTCGGCGCCTCGCTGGGCAACGACCGGGCCGCCGTGACCGACCGCCTCGAGGAGCTCGTCCGCCGGGCCGACGTCGTGAAGGTCAGCGCCGAGGACCTCGCCTGGCTGGAACCGGGCGCCACCGACCTGGACGACGCGGCCCGCCGCTGGGCCGAGCGCGGGCCGGCGCTGGTGGTGCTCACCGACGGGGGCGCACCGCTACGGATCGCCCGGCCCGGCCGGCCGGTCCTGCGCCGGGAGATCCCACGGGTACCGGTGGTCGACACCGTCGGTGCCGGCGACTCCCTGGCCGCCGGGCTGCTCAGCGGCCTGCTGGCCGCCGGCCTCGCCACGCGGGCCGACCTGGACGCCGTCGCGGACGACCGGTTGCTCGCGCTGGTGGACGACGCCGCGCTGGTCGCCGCGGTCAACTGCACGCGGGTGGGCGCCGATCCCCCCACGCGCGCCGAGCTGGCGGCGGCGCGGGGAGACGGGTGACCGCCGGCGACCTCCGGCTGGTGGGCTTCGAGGAGCTCTCCGCCGGTGCCCTGCGCGGCCGGCTGCTCGCCCGTCGCGCCGAGTTCTGGGCCGGCTCCCCGCTCGACGACGACTCGGTCGCGGCGCTGCACGACCCGGTGTTCTTCCACCAGCTCGGCGGTTTCGGCGCGGTCGCCCTCACCCCGGACGGCGGGGACGCCGGCTACCTGCTGGGCGTCGTGAGCGCCGACCGCCTCGCCGTCGTCCAGGCCGTCGCCGTCCACCCGGCCTGGCGCGGGCGGGGGGTCGCCACCCGGCTGCTGGAACGCTTCGCCGGTCTGGCGGCCGCCGTGGGTGCGCGCGTCGCGCAGGCAGTCGCGCTGCCCGGCGATGCCGGCGCCGCCGCGCTGGCCGCCCGGCTCGAGGCCCCTGCGGCCCCTTCTCCCGGGCACGCCGGTCCCGGCGCCGACCGGGTGGTGTTCACCCGCCGGCTCCCCCTGGCACCTCCGGCTCAGCCCGCCGACCGCAGCAGCTCACCGAGCAGCGCCGCCTGACGGCGCCGCTGTGTGGTGAGCCCCGGCTGCAGGACCACGCCCAGGAGCCACCGCCCGGCCAGCTGCGCCCCGTCGTCGTCGGTGCCGAGCGCCGCGGCCAGCCGCCCGGTGAGCTCCGCCCACGCCCGGTCGCCCGGCGCCAGCAGCCCGACCAGCCGGTCCGGTTCGGCGTCCGCGAGCCGGCGCAGCACGGGGTGCGTGGCGAGCTCGTCGCCGAGCACGGCGAGCCCGTCGGCCGGGGAGAGACCGGCGGCGAGGTCGGCGAGCCGCTGCAGCTCCGCAGCCAGCAGCGCCCGCGCGACCTCGTCCTTGGTGCGGAAGTAGTTGTAGAGCGTCGCCTTGGCGACCCCGGTCGCGACCGCGACCGACTGCATCGTCGTCCGCCGCAGCCCCTGGGCGGCGAAGGCCTGGGCGGCGCCGGCGAGCAGCTCCGACCGGGTGCGGTTCACGCCACCCGGGGGTCAGGCGGCGAGCGACACCGCGTCGCGCCGCCGGGTGGGACGCCCCTGCCCGGCACCGACGAGCGCGAGGGCCGGCTCGGCCGCCGCGTCGGCAGGCTGCGGCGCCGCCGCGGTCTCGGCGGTGGGCGCGGCCTCGCCGGAGCTCGCCAGGGGGCGGACGTCCGCGCCGGCTGCGGCACCGCGCAACTCGAGGCTCACCTCGGCGAGCAGGTCGGCCAGCTCGACCTCGAGGGCGTCGCAGATGGAGGCGAGCAGCTCGGAGGAGGCCTCCTTCTGTCCCCGCTCCACCTCGGAGAGGTAACCGAGGCTGACCCGCGCGGCACCGGAGACGTCGCGCAACGTGCGGTGCTGACGCAGCCGGTGGCCGCGCAGCGTGTTCCCGAGCTGGGTGCGCAGCAGCGTCATGGCCGTCTCCTGTCCTGCGAGCGGGGAAGCGGCGGTGCCGTCGGGCACCGTGCGCTCACGGTACGCGGCGCGCGCGCCGCCGGCCCACCGGCGGGGCCGAGTCCGCTCATGGCGTAACGCCCTCCGCCGGGCCGGCGTTCCCGCTCAGGCGGTCACGGAGGGCGGCGAAGGCGCTGGCCACGGCGCCGGAGCGCACCGCCGCCCGGTCACCGGGCAGGTCCAGCCGGACGACGTCGGTGCGTTGCCCGTCGCTCAGGCCGAGGTAGATGGTGCCGGGACCGTGCCCGTCGACGGGATCGGGGCCGGCGACGCCGGTGAGTCCCACGCCGAAGGAGGCCGAGCAGCGGGTGCGGATCCCCTCGGCCAGCGCCGCCGCCGTCTGCGGGCTCACCGGGCCGTGGGCGGCCAGCAGGTCGGCGGGCACCCCGCTGAGCGTGGTCTTCAGGTCGGTGGCGTAGACGACGGCGCCCCCGCGCAGGGTCGCGCTGGCGCCGGGCACCGCGGCGAGGGTGGCGCAGAGCAGCCCCGCGGTGAGCGACTCGGCGGCCGCCACGGTCGCGCCGCGGGCGGCCAGCGCCCGGTGCACCTCGCCGGCGAGCGCCTCGAGCGCCGCCCCGGGTACCGGTTCCGCCATCAGGCCGCGGTGTCGCTGCGGGTGCCGGTCCCAGGGCCGGCGGCCCGGCGTGCTGCGGCAGCGCGCATGGCCCGGGCGCTGGTCTGGCGCAGCGTGATGGCGCGGTAGACGTAGTCCAGACCGGTCACCACGGTCAGCACCACGGCCGCGGCCATGACCCACCAGCGGGTGGTGGCGAGCGCCCCGCTCAGCGGCAGGATGTACAGCCCGATCGCGAGCGCCTGCAGCACGGTCTTGGCCTTGCCGCCCCGGCTGGCGGCGATGACGCCGTCCCGGATGACCCAGAAGCGCAGGAGTGTGACCCCCACCTCGCGCACGAGGATCACCGCGGTCACCCACCAGGGCAGCAGCGCCAGCACCGACAGCCCGATGAGGGCGGTCCCGGTGAGCGCCTTGTCGGCGATCGGGTCGGCGAGCTTGCCGAACTCGGTGACCTGACCGGTGCGCCGGGCGATGAGCCCGTCGTAGCGGTCGGTGAGGATCGCCAGGCCGAAGACGAGCGTGGCCCAGTAGCGGCTGGTGTCGTCGAGGCTGTCGTCCTGCAGCAGGAGGACGGCGAAGACGGGGACCACGGCCAGCCGCAGCACGGTGAGCGCATTGGGCACGTTCACCAGCCGCACCGACTGCGGTGGCGTCGCTGCCGGGTCGGGGGCCACGTCCGTCACCAGGGTCACCGCCCGGCCGGGGCGGCGGCCGGGACGCGGACGGCGGCGAGCAGGTCGATGCCCTCGGTGCCGACGACCTCGGCCCCGACCACCTGCCCGGGGACCGCGTCGGCCGGCACACCGCTGACCGTGGTCGTGCCGTCGGCGTCCGGGTCCTGGTGGGCGGCGTGCCCGAGCCAGGTCCCTGGGCCCTCCTCTGCGGAGAGGTCCTCGGTGAGCAGCACCTCGACGCGCTCCCCGACCCGCTCCTCTGCGCGCTGCGCGGTCAGCTCCTCGACCAGATCGGTGATCCGGCGGACGCGCGCGTCGATCTCGACCTGGTCGAGCTTGCCCGGCAGCCGCACGGCCTCGGTGCCCTCCTCGTCGGAGTAGCCGAACACACCGACCGCGTCCAGGCGGGCTTCGGTGAGGAAGCGTTCCAGCTCCGCGACGTCGTCCCCGCTCTCCCCGGGGAACCCGAGGATGACGTTGGTGCGGAAGCCGGCGCCGGGTGCGAGCTCGCGGGCCCGCTCGATGGTGCGGAGGAAGTCCTCGGTGCCGCCGAACCGACGCATGCGGCGCAGCAGCGTCGGCGACGAGTGCTGGAAGGACAGGTCGAAGTAGGGCGCGACGCCGTCGGTGCCGGCGATGACCTCCAGCAGGCCCGGCCGGAGCTCAGCCGGCTGGAGGTAGGCCACCCGCACCCGGGCGATCCCCTCGACGGCGGCCAGCTGCGGCAGCAGCTTCTCCAGCGAGCGCAGGTCGCCGAGGTCCTTGCCGTAGGAGGTGGAGTTCTCGCTGACAAGCACGAGCTCGGTGACGCCCTGCCCGGCCAGCCAGGCCGCCTCCGACAGCACCTCGGCCGGCGGGCGCGAGACGAACGCACCGCGGAACGTCGGGATCGCGCAGAACGCGCAGCGCCGGTCGCAGCCCGACGCGAGCTTGAGCGCGGCGGACGGCCCGGCGGCCAGCCGGCGCCGGCGCAGCCAGTCGTGACCGGGGATGGCCGGCCCCGCGTCCTCGACGCGGCCACCGGCGCCGGCGAGGACCGCCGAGCGCTCGACCGGGCTGATCGGCAGCAGCGTGCGCCGGTCCCGTGGGGTGTGCGGCACCAGCGGGCGCCCGGCGAGGACGTCGTCGAGGCGCCCGCCGATCTGCGCGTAGTCGTCGAAGCCCAGGACGGTGGCCTCGGGCAGCGCGTCGGCGAGCTCGGCGCCGTAGCGCTCGGCCATGCAGCCGACGGCGACGACCGAGGCGCCGGAGTCCGTCGCGGCGAGGATCGCGTCGACGGAGTCCTTCTTGGCGGTCTCGATGAACCCGCAGGTGTTGACCAGCACCGCGTCGGCGCCCTCGGCATCCTCCACGAGCTCGTACCCCTCGGCGGCGAGCCGGCCGGCGAGCTCCTCGGAGTCCACCTCGTTGCGCGCGCACCCGAGGGTCACCACGGCCACGGTCCGGGCAGGGCTGGGCGTGGCTGTCACCCGACCATCGTAGGTGAAGGATCCCGGTGCCCCCCGTCACTCGCGCGCTGGCGACGGGACCCTGCGCGGGGGCCGTTCCAGATCGTCACCAGAGGGGCTCGTCCCCCGCAGCCCTCGCACGCTCGGGCCGGGCCTCCGGACGGGGCCACGCCGGGACGGGTCACTCGCCGCCGCGGAGGGTGAAGAGAGTGGCCTCGAGTTCGTCAGGCTTGACCAGGACGTCGCGGGCCTTGGACCCCTCGGAGGGCCCGACGATGCCGCGGCTCTCCATGAGGTCCATCAGCCGGCCGGCCTTGGCGAACCCGACGCGCAGCTTGCGCTGCAGCATCGAGGTGGAGCCGAACTGGCTGGTGACGATGAGCTCCACGGCCTGCAGCAGCAGGTCGAGGTCGCCACCGATGTCCTCGTCGATCTCCTTCTTCTCACCGCCGCCGCCGGCGGTGAAGACCTCTTCGCGGTACTCCGGCTCCGCCTGGCGCTTGGTGAACTCGACGACCGCCTCGATCTCGGCGTCGGTCACGAAGGCGCCCTGCACGCGCATCGGCTTGCCCGCGCCGATCGGCATGAACAGGGCGTCGCCCATGCCGATGAGCTTCTCCGCGCCCGGCTGGTCGAGGATGACCCGGCTGTCGGTCAGGCTGGAGGTCGAGAACGCCAGCCGCGAGGGCACGTTGGCCTTGATCAGACCGGTGACGACGTCGACCGACGGGCGCTGCGTCGCCAGGATCAGGTGGATGCCGGCGGCACGCGCCTTCTGGGTGATCCGGACGATGTGCTCCTCGACGTCGCGGGGGGCCACCATCATC
Source organism: Blastococcus sp. SYSU DS0533 (assembly GCF_054050775.1). NCBI lineage: Bacteria > Bacillati > Actinomycetota > Actinomycetes > Geodermatophilales > Geodermatophilaceae > Blastococcus > Blastococcus sp. SYSU DS0533. The sequence continues at coordinate 172,587 of NZ_JBJGZZ010000007.1, forward strand.
AGGTCGGCCAGCTCGTCGACGATCGCGAGGATGTACGGGTAGGGCCGGTAGATGCGCTCGCTGCCGGGCGGGGCGGTGATCTCGCCCTTCTCGACCTTGCGGTTGAAGTCGTCGATGTGCCGGACCCCGGTGGAACGCATGTCCTGGTAGCGCTGCTCCATCTCCTCGACCAGCCAGGCCAGCGCGGTGGCGGCCTTCTTCGGGTCGGTGATGATGGGCGTGATCAGGTGCGGGATGCCGTCGTAGGGCGTGAGCTCGACCATCTTCGGGTCGACCAGGATCATCCGCAGCTGGTCGGGGGTGGCCCGCAGCAGCAGCGAGGTCAGGATCGAGTTGACGCAGCTGGACTTACCCGCACCGGTGGCGCCGGCGACCAGCAGGTGGGGCATCTTCGCCAGGTTGGCGCAGACGAACCCGCCCTCGATGTCCTTGCCGAGGCCGACCAGCATCGGGTGCGGGTCCTGCTTGGCGGCCTGCGAGCGCAGCACGTCGCCCAGGCTGACCTTCTCGCGGTCGGTGTTGGGGACCTCGATGCCGACGGCGGACTTGCCGGGGATCGGCGCGAGGATGCGGATGTTGTCGTTGGCCACCGCGTAGGCCATGTTCTTGGTCAGCGCGGTGATCTTCTCGACCTTCACGCCCTGGCCGAGCTCGACCTCGTAGCGGGTGACCGTCGGGCCGCGGGTGAAGCCGGTGACGGCGGCGTCGATGTTGAACTGGTCGAGCACGCCGCTGATCGCCTCGATGGCGACGTCGTTGGCCTTGGACCGCGCCCGCGGCGGGTCACCCGGACGCAACGTGGACAGCGCCGGCAGCACGTAGTCGCCCTCGACCGGCTGGATGGACAGCTGCTCGGGCTCGGTGATCGGCGGCAGGTCCTCCGGCGGCGAGGTGCGGTCCTCGACCGGGCGCCGCACCGACGGCACCGGTGGCGGCGGGGCCGCCAGCACCGTGTGCTCCGGCTCGGTGGTGCGGGTGGCCTCCGGGGCCTCCGCGTAGGCCCCGTGGTCGATGGGCCCGGTGGTGAGCAGGTCCTCCGACAGCGAGGTGCGGCGCCGGCGGCCCTTGGGCGCGGGCTCCTCGTCCTCCTCGTCGTCGTGGTCCTCGTCGGCGTACCCGTCGTGGTCGTCGCGGCCGAGGAGCCGGTCGGTGAACTCGCGCGTGCGCTCGGGGATCTGGTGCACCGGCGTCGCGGTGATCACCAGCAGGCCGAAGAAGGCCAGCAGCGCGAGCAGGACGACGGTGACCGCCGCACCGACGCCGGCGGCCAGCGGCGTGCCGACGGCCCAGCCGACCAGCCCGCCCGTGCCCGGCTCCCCGCCCTGGGGGACCGCCGGGGTGCCGACGACGTGGGCGATGCCGAGGACCGAGGCGACCGTGCAGAGCCAGCCGATGGCCAGTCGGCCGCGCGCCTCCGGGCGGGGGCCACGCCGGAGGAGCCGCAGGGCGGCGAAGAAGAGGACGACGGGCAGCACCATCACCAGCGAGCCGATGATCCAGCGCACGCCGTCGGTGAGCGCGGCACCGACCGGCCCGATGCCGTTGCTCCAGGCCGCGGCGCCGAGCACGATCGCCAGCCCGAGCACGGCCAGACCGACCCCGTCCCGGCGGTGCTCGGGAGCCAGCGGCTCGGCCTCCTCCGGCCGGGCGACCGACCGGGCCAGCCCACCGGCGCCGCGGGCGAGCAGGTTCCAGCCCCCGCTGGCGATGCGCCAGACCGAGCCCCCGGACGACGACGACTTCTTCTGGGCCGGCTGCCGCCGGTTGGGTGCCCGCTTGGCGGCGGGCCGCTTCTTGCTCGCCGCCGTCGATCCCGATCGGCTGCGGGTCGCGGCCGGCCGGCGGTTCGGCGTGGTGCGGGCAGGCATGCGTCAGACCGTAAGCCCGGGACGAGCCCCCGGCAGGCAGGCCGGATGTCGTGTCCCGCTCACCGCCGTCCCATAACGTCACACGCATGAGCACCTCGCTCCCCCACGGCAGCTGGCCCACCCCCGTCACCTCCGAGCTCGTCGTCCGGGCCGCGGCCCGCCTCGGCGAGGTGGTGGTGGACGGCTCGGACGTGTGGTGGGCCGAGTCCCTCCCCGCCGAGGGCGGCCGCACCGCGCTCGTGCGGCGCACCGCCGACGGCGTGGTCACCGACGCGCTGCCCGCACCCTGGAACGCCCGCACCCGCGTGCACGAGTACGGGGGCGCCGCCTGGACGGTGTCCGACGGCGTCCTCTGGTTCACCCACTTCCCGGACCAGCGGCTGTACCGACTCGCACCCCGTGACGGCTCCCCCGTCGCCGTGACCCCCGAGCCGGGGATCCCGTCGGGGGTCCGCTACGCCGACCTGGCCGTCGTCCCGGACGGCGTGCTCGCCGTGCGGGAGACGCACGCCGCGTCCGGCGCAGCGGCCGACGTGGTGAACGAGATCGTGCGCGTGGGCCACGACGGCAGCACGGAGGTGCTCGTCTCCGGCTCTGACTTCGTCTCCGACCCGCGGCTCGCCCCGGACGGCGTCACGCTGGCGTGGCTGCGGTGGGAGCACCCCGACATGCCGTGGGACAGCGCGCAGCTCGTCGTCCGCGCGGCCGACGGCACCGAGCACGTCCTCGCCGGCGGGCCCGGTGAGTCCGCCGTCCAGCCGGTCTGGGGCCCGGACCTCTCGTTGTGGTGGCTGGACGACCGCACGAACTTCTGGTCGCTGTACCGGAAACGGCCGCACGAGCAGCCCGAGCTCGTCGTCGACGTCGGGAACGACATCGCCGGCCCCCAGTGGGTCTTCGGCCAGTCCCGGTACGCGCTCCTGGACGACGGTCGCCTGGTGCTGGCCTACGCCCGGGATGGCCGGGACCGCCTGGCCGTGCTCGACCCAGGCGGCGAGCCCCGCGAGCTCGACCTGCCCCACGGCACCTTCCGGTACGTCACGGCCCAGGGCAGCGGCGTCGTCTGCGTCGCCGGCGGCCCGGCGAGCGAGCCGGTGGTCCTCCGCGTGGACGTCGGCAGCGGCGCGACCGAGGTGCTGCGGCCGGCGCGGGAGCTGGGGCTGGCCCCGGCCTGGTTCTCCCGGCCCGAGCACGTCACCTTCCCCACCGAGGACCGCGGCACCGGGATCGGCGTCGCCCACGCACTGGTCTACCCGCCGGCGAACCCGGAGGCGACGGCCCCGGCGGGAAGCCTCCCGCCGCTGCTCGTGGTGGTCCACGGTGGCCCCACCGCCGCCGCCGTCCCGGTGCTGAACCTGGAGATCCAGTACTGGACCTCCCGGGGGTTCTGCGTCGCGGACGTCGACTACCGGGGCTCGGTCGGCTACGGCCGCCGCTACCGCGACGCGCTGCGGGGCCGGTGGGGCGTGATCGACCTGGACGACGTCGTGGCGTGCGCGCGTTTCCTCGCGGACGCCGGACGGGTCGACCCGGCGCGCATGGCGATCCGCGGTGGCTCGGCCGGCGGCTACACGACCCTCGCCGCGCTCTCGATGCGCCCGGGCGTCTTCACCGCCGGGGCCAGCCACTACGGCGTCGCGGACCTGGGCGCCCTCGCCGCGGAGACGCACAAGTTCGAGTCGCGCTACCTCGACGGCCTGGTCGCGCCGTGGCCGTCGGGGCGGGCGGTCTACGAGGAGCGGTCACCGATCAACCACGTCGACGCGCTGGACACCCCGCTGGCGGTGTTCCAGGGCGACGAGGACGCGATCGTCCCGCCGTCGCAGGCCGAGGCGATCGTCGCCGCCCTGCGCGCCAAGGGCGTGCCGCACGCCTACCTGCTCTTCCCGGGGGAGCAGCACGGCTTCCGCAAGGCGGAGAACATCCGCGCCGCGCTGGACGGCGAGCTGTCCTTCTACGCGCAGGTGTGGGGCTTCGACCTGCCGGCCGAGGAGGGCATCGCGCCGATCGAGGTCGTGCGCTGACCGAGGGCGGCTCGCCCCGGCGCCCCGCCGCCGTCCTGGCTCACCCCAGGGGGTCCTGGCTCAGCACCGATCCTGAGCCAGGACCCCTTGTCGATCAGGTGACCTGATCGACAAGGGGCCAGCACGCTAGACCTCCAGGACCGTCGGGATGATCATCGGGCGCCGGCGGTGCTTGTCCGACACCCACTTGCCGACGGTCCGCCGGATGATCTGCGAGAGCCGGTGCGCGTCGACCGACTCGTCGGCGAGCGCCCGCTTGAGGTTGTCCTCGACCAGGGCCAGCACCTCGTCGAAGGCCGCCGGGTCGTCGGAGAAGCCCTTGGTGGACAGGTGCACCGGGCGGACGATGGTCCGGGTCGACGGCTCGATCACCACGGTGAGCGCCACGAAGCCCTCGTCGCCGAGGATGCGGCGGGCCTGCAGCGACTCCTCCCCCACGTCGCCGACGTTGAGGCCGTCGACGTAGACGTCGCCCACCGGGACCGACCCGACGATCGAGGCCTTGCCGTCGACGAGGTCGACGACGACGCCGTCCTCGGCGAGGAGGATCCGATCGCTCGGCATCCCCGTCTCCTCGGCGAGCTTCGCGTGGGCCCGCAGGTGCCGCCACTCCCCGTGCACCGGCATCAGGTAGCGCGGCTTGGCCACGTTGAGCAGCGTGCGCAGCTCACCGGCCGGCGCGTGACCGGAGACGTGCACCCGCGCCGTCTCCTTGTGCACGACCGTGGCACCCAGCCGGGCCAGGCCGTTGATGACCTTGTAGACGGCGGTCTCGTTGCCAGGCACCAGCGACGAGGCGAGGACGACGGTGTCGCCGGCCTCGATGGTCACCTGGTGGTGGTCGCCGCGCGCCATGCGGCCGAGCGCCGACAGCGGCTCGCCCTGCGAGCCGGTGCTGACCAGCACCACCTGGTGCGGCGGCATCGACGCGGCGTCGTCGAGGGAGACCATCAACCCGGGGGCGACCTTGAGCAGACCGAGGTCGCGGGCGACGCCCATGTTCCGCACCATCGACCGGCCGACGAGGGCGACCTTGCGGCCGTGCTTGTCGGCGCAGTCGAGCACCTGCTGGATGCGGTGCACGTGGCTGGCGAAGCTGGAGACGATCAGCCGCTGCGAGGCGCGGGCGAACACGTCGTCGAGGACGGGCCCGATCGACCGCTCGGGGGTGACGAAGCCCGGCACCTCGGCGTTGGTGGAGTCGGCCAGCAGCAGGTCGATGCCCTCGACCCCGAGCCGGGCGAACGCCCCCAGGTCGGTCAGGACGCCGTCGAGAGGCAGCTGGTCCATCTTGAAGTCGCCGGTGTGCACCAGGACACCTGCGGGTGTGTGCACCGCGACCGCGAGCGCGTCGGGGATCGAGTGGTTCACCGAGATGAACTCGCAGTGGAAGGGCCCGGCCAGGTGGTCCTCCCCGGCGGCCACCTCGACCAGCGTCGCGTCCAGCCGGTGCTCGCGGAGCTTGGCCGCGACCAGCGCGAGGGTGAACCGCGAGCCGACCAGGGGGATGTCCTCGCGCAGCCGGAGCAGGTAGGGGATCGCGCCGATGTGGTCCTCGTGCCCGTGGGTGAGGACGACGGCGACGACGTCGTCGAGCCGGTGCTCGATGACCCCGAAGTCGGGGAGGATCAGGTCGACGCCGGGCTGCTCGGCCTCCGGGAAGAGGACACCGCAGTCGATGATCAGCAGCTTCCCGTCGAACTCGAGCACGGCCATGTTGCGGCCGATCTCCCCGAGCCCGCCGAGGGCCATGACCCGGAGGCCGCCCTCCGGTAGCGGCGGGGGCGCCTTCAGATCGAGGTGCGGTTGGGTGACCTGACCACTCACAGGGTGACGCCTCCAGCGGCGAGGTCGTCGCGCAACTGCGCGAGCTGTTCGGGGGTGGCGTCGACCAGCGGCGGCCGGACCGGTCCGGCGGGCAGGCCGAGCGCGTTGAGCGCAGCCTTCACCGTGATGACGCCCTGGGTTCGGAAGATCCCGGTGTACACCGGGAGCAGGCTGTCGTTGATCGCCCTGGCCTTCACCAGGTCACCGGCCTCGACGGCGGCCACCAGCTCGACCAGCCGGGGGCCGACGAGGTGGCTGACGACGCTGACCATGCCGACGCCACCCATCGCGAGGATCGGCAGGTTCAGCATGTCCTCGCCGCTGTAGTAGGCGAGATTCGCGCGCGCCAGGGTCCAGGCCATGGCGCCGAGATCGCCCTTGGCGTCCTTGACCGCGACGATCCGCGGGTGCTCCGCGGCGCGCACGAGCGTGTCGACCTCGATCGGCGTGGCGGTGCGGATGGGGATGTCGTAGAGCATCACCGGCAGGTCTGTGCTGTCGGCGATCGAGGTGAAGTGGCGGAGCAGACCAGCCTGGGGCGGGCGGTTGTAGTAGGGCGTGACCACCAGCAGCCCGTGGACGCCGAGCTCCGCCGCCGTACGCGCCTTCTCGATCGAGTGCGCGGTGTCGTAGGTGCCGACGCCGGCGACGACCGTGGCCCGGTCACCGACGGCGTCCAGCACCACCTCGAGGACGGCGCGCTGCTCGGCGTCGCTGGTCGTCGGCGACTCCCCCGTCGTCCCCAGGACGACCAGGCCGTCGCTGCTGCCCCGGTCGACCAGGTGCGCCGCCAGCTCCTGGGCCCCGGCGAGGTCGAGCGACCCGTCCTCGGCCAGCGGGGTGACCATCGCCGTGAGGAGGCGCCCGAACGGCCGGGCGGGGTCGGAGGTCATGGGGAGAATCTACCCAGCGGAGGCGACGGGTTCCCGCACGTACTCCGACACCGCGAACCGCAGCCCCTCCGACGCCGACACCGACCAACCCTTCTCCGGCGTGCGCGCGGTACGCACCCAGCCGCCGTCCAGGGCGGGCGCGAAGGTGTCCCCCGCGGCGTCGACGTCGACGTCGGTGACCACGACCCGGGCGGCGTGCGGCAGGAAGGCCGCGTAGACGGCGCCCCCGCCGATCACCCAGGCCGACGGGTGCTCGGCGAGCACCTGGTCGACCGAGTGCGCGGTCAGGGCGCCGTCGGCCGACCAGCCCGCGTCGGACGTCAGCACGACGTTCACCCTCTGCGGCAGCGGGCGGAACCGCGCGGGCAGCGACTCCCAGGTACGCCGGCCCATGACCACCGTCGACCCGGTGGTCAGCCGGCGGAACAACGCGAGGTCCTCGGGCAGGTGCCAGGGCAGGCCGCCGTCGGCGCCGATGACGCCGCCCCGCGCCTGCGCCCAGATGAGGGCGATGCCACCTCGCCCGGCTCGCGAGCTCGCCGGGCCGGTCACACCGCCACGGCTGCCCGGATCGCGGGGTGGTGCCGGTAGTCGCGCACGGTGAAGTGCTCGAAGCTGTAGTCGAACAGCGACGGCGCCGGCGCCAGGTCCAGCGCCGGGAAGGGGTACGGCTCCCGGGACAGCTGCTCGCGCACCTGGTCGACGTGGTTGCTGTAGATGTGGCAGTCACCGCCGACCCAGATGAACTCGCCCGGTTCCAGCCCCACCTGGGCGGCGATCATGCGCGTGAGCAGCGCGTAGCTCGCGATGTTGAACGGCACGCCGAGGAACATGTCGGCGCTGCGCTGGTAGAGCTGGCAGGACAGCTTGCCGTCGGCCACGTAGAACTGGAAGAACGCGTGGCAGGGGGCCAGGGCCATGTCGGGCAGCGCGGCCACGTTCCAGGCCGAGACGATCATGCGGCGGGAATCCGGATCGGTGCGCAGGGTGTCCAGCAGCTGGGCGATCTGGTCGACGTGCCCGCCGTCGGGCGTCGGCCACGACCGCCACTGGACGCCGTAGACGGGGCCGAGCTCGCCGTCGGCGGACGCCCACTCGTCCCAGATGGTGACGCCGTTCTCCCGCAGCCACCCGACGTTGCCCTCGCCGCGCAGGAACCAGAGCAGCTCGATGGCGATCGACTTGAAGTGCACCTTCTTGGTCGTCACGAGCGGGAAGGTCTCGGCCAGGTCGTAGCGCAGCCGCTCGCCGAACAGGCTCAGGGTGCCCGTCCCGGTCCGGTCGTCCTTCGGCGTGCCCTGCGCCAGGATGCGTCGCAGGAGATCCTCGTACTGGGTGTCGATCGGGGCTGCCACGGCCCCGAGGGTACGGCCGGCCGTGCGCCCGCCGGGAACCGCGCGGCGACCGTGACCTCTGGGACCGGTGGGGCTCAGCCCTCGGTGACGAAGGGGCTCGCGGCGACCTCGGTGCCGTCGGCCAGCCGGCTGATCCGGAAGTCGCCGAAGACGTTGCCGGCCACCCGCTGCAGCTCCCGGAGGCAGGCGATCGCCAGCTCGCGGAGCTCGACGTCGGCGTGCTCGCTGGCCCGCATGGCGACGAAGTGCCGCCACGCCCGGTAGTTGCCGGTGACGACGATGCGGGACTCGGTGGCGTTCGGCAGGACCGACCGGGCGGCCTGGCGGGCCTGCCGGCGGCGCAGGGTGGCATGGGGCACGTCGGCCAGGCGCCGCTCCAGCCCCTCGAGCAGCTCGGTGTAGGCGGCCGCCGCCGCATCGGCCGCCGCGACGAACCGCGCGTGCAGCTCCGGGTCCTCGGCGATGACCGCGGGCTCCACGACCGCGGCGGCCGGCTCGGGCACGTAGCGCTGGGAGAGCTGGCTGTAGGAGAACTGCCGGTGGCGCACCAGCTCGTGGGTGAGCGACCGGGAGACGCCGGTGAGGTACATGCTCACCGTCCCGTGCTCGAGGACGGCGAGGTGGCCGACCTCGAGGATGTGCCGCAGGTAGCCGGCGTTCGTCGCGGTCGCGGGGTTGGGCTTGTCCCACGACTCGTAGCAGGCCCGGCCGGCGAACTCGGCGAGCGCCTGGCCACCGTCGGCGTCGGTCTCCCACGGCACGTCCGCGGGGGCGGTGAACTGCGTCTGCGCGACGACCTGGACGCGGAGCGGCGCGATCTCTGGCACCCGTCGAGCCTACGGCCGGCGGCCGGGCAGACTGGGGCGCGTGGACTGGTGGCGCCTGCTGCTCGCCGTCGCCGGCGGCCTGCTGCTCGTCTGGTTGCTGCTCCTGGCCGCCCTGTGGCGCAGCCGACCCGACGGGCTGGCCGTGCGTGACGGGCTGCGGCTGCTGCCCGACGTAGTCCGGCTGGTGCGCCGGCTGGCCGCCGACCGCTCGCTCCCGGCGGGTCTGCGCGTGCGGCTCTGGCTGCTGCTGGCCTACCTGCTCTCCCCCGTCGACCTGGTGCCCGACGTGGTGCCCGTCCTCGGCCACGCCGACGACGTGGTCGTCGTCGCCTGGGCGCTGCGGTCGGTGGTGCGCCGGGCAGGCGACGCCGCGCTGGTGCGGCACTGGCCCGGGGAGCCGGCCGGTCTGGCCGTGGTGCGCCGGCTCGCCGGGCTCACGCCGGGGCCGCCAGCGCGCAGCTGAGCTCGGGCCAGAGGTCGCCCCGTTCGGCGACGGCGACCTCGTCCAGCCCCATCCACCCGGCCATCAGCCGCAGCTCGGCGCCCAGCTCCGCGGCGACCTGCGAGCGGTTCGCACCCTCCTCCCCGTGCGCGGCCTGCACCCGGAGCACGCCGGCCTTCCGGTCGGCCTTGAGGTCCACGCGGGCCACCAGCCGGTCGCCGAGCAGGAACGGCAGCACGTAGTACCCGTGCACCCGCTGGTGGGCCGGCGTGTAGATCTCCAGCCGGTAGCGGAAGCCGAAGATGCGCTCGACCCGCGGCCGCTCCCACACCAGGGAGTCGAAAGGGCTCAGCAACGCGCGGGCCCGGATCCAGCGCGGACGGCGCGCCGCGGGGTCGAGCCACGCCGGGCGCCCCCAGCCGCTCACCTCGACCGGCAGCAGCTCGCCGGCGTCGGCCAGCTCGGCGATCGCCGTCCGGGCGTCGGCCGGGGTCAACCGGAAGTAGTCACGCAGGTCGGTCTCGGTGGCCACGCCCAGCGCCCGGGAGGCCGTGCGGACGAGTTCCCGCACCGCGTCCGGACGTGGCGGGGTGGGCGCGTCCAGCACGTCGGCCGGCAGGACCCGTTCCGGGAGGTCGTAGACGCGCTCGAAACCCGCCGTCCGGTGCGACGCCGTCAGCGCACCGGTGAAGAACAGGTACTCCAGAGCCGCCTTGCCCGCATGCCAGTTCCACATGCTGCCCGGCCGGTTCGGCCGCTCCTCCTGCAGCTCCCCGGCCCGGAGCGGGCCGTCGCGGCGCACCCGCTCGAGCAGCGAGGCCACGTACTCCGGCCGCTCCCGGTGCACCCTCGTCATGCTGCCCCACGCCTCCTGCTGCACGGCCGCCATGCGCCACCGGAGGAAGGGGTGCAGCCGGACGGGGAGGAACGAGGCCTCGTGCGCCCAGTACTCGAACAGGTCGTGCCGCCGGTTGGCCAGCGCGTCCAGCACCTCGCGCGGGTAGGGCCCCAGCCGGCTGAAGGCGGGCAGGTAGTGCGACCGGGACAGCACGTTGACCGAGTCGATCTGCACGACGGCGAGCCGTTCGGTGAGCCGGCGCAGCTGCCGCGTCCCCACGGCCGTCGCCGGCCGCGGCTCGGCGAAACCCTGCGCGGCCAGGGCGATGCGCCGGGCCAGCGCGGCCGGCAACCGTTCGACCGTCGTCACGACCGCAGATCCTGCCCGGCCGGTACGACGCCCGCCGCTCCGCCGGGCAGCCCTACGCTGCCCGGGTGACGTCGAACCCGTTCCCCCGCCGCACGGGCTCGGCGGACGTGTCGGTGCGTCCGGCCCGGCCCGGCGATTCCGCCGCCATCGCCCGCGTGCAGGGGATCACCTGGCGGACCGCGTACCGCGACGTCCTGCCGGCCGCGGTGCTGGATGCGTGGGACGAGGCCGCTGTGACGGCGTCCTGGCTGGCGGCCGTCACAGCGCCGCCCTCCCCGGGCCACCGCGTGCTCGTCGCCGTCGAGGGGGACCTCGTCGTCGGTTTCGCGGCCGTGGCGGCCGGCCCCGACGCCGCCGAGATCGGCACGCTCCTGGTCGAGCCACGCTGGGGCCGGCGTGGCCACGGCAGTCGGCTGCTGGCCGCGGTCACCGATCTCACCTCGGCCGGGGGTACGACCCGGCTCGAGGTCTGGCTGGCGGAATCGGACCGGGCATCCGCCGGCTTCTACGAATCGGCCGGCTGGGCCCCTGACGGCTGGGCCCGCACCCTGGACACGGGAGCAGCACCCCTGCGGGAGCTGCGGTGGCACGTCGAGCTGGACGGGGGAGGCACGGACGGATGACCTTCGACGGGTTCCCCGACGAGGGGCTGGTCTTCTACGAGGGGTTGGAGGCGGACAACAGCAAGGCCTACTGGACGGCCCACCGCGCCGCGTACGAGGCCCACGTCCGCGCCCCCATGGCCGCTCTCGTCCAGGAGCTCGCGCCGGAGTTCGGTGCCGCCAAGGTATTCCGGCCGTACCGCGACGTGCGGTTCAGCCACGACAAGACGCCCTACAAGACGCACCAGGGCGCCGTCGTCAACCCGGAAGGGCGCGGGGCAGGGGCCTGGTACGTGCAGATCTCCGCGGACGGCCTCACCGTGTCGGGAGGATGCTGGCGGCTCGAGTCCGACCAGGTGGCCAGGTACCGCCGCGCCGTCGCCGATCCGCTCCAGGGTCCGCGTCTGGAGCAGGAGGTCGCCCGCCTCCGGGCTGCCGGGTGGGAGATCGAAGGCGATCGCCTGGTCCGCGTGCCCGCGGGCCACGCGGCCGACGACCCGCGCATCGACCTGCTGAGGCACAAGACGCTGCACGCCACCCGCCGCTGGGCTCCGGAGGACTGGCTGCACAGCCGTGAGGCCCTCCCCCCGGTACGGGACGCCTGGCGCGCCCTGGGGCCGCTCAACGCCTGGTTCGCGGACAACGTCGGGGCCACGACCAAGGAGCCGCGCCGGCGCTGACCGCCGCCCGTAGAGCGTTCAGGCCGCCCGTACGCACCCGGCTCCGCGCTGCTGCGCCCTGGCATCGGGACGACCATTGCCGGGAACGCCGAAGGGCCCCAGCCTGGTGGCTGGGGCCCTTCGTGAATGGTTGTCCGGCGGCGTCCTACTCTCCCACCCCGTCTCCAGGGCAGTACCATCGGCGCTGAGAGGCTTAGCTTCCGGGTTCGGAATGTTACCGGGCGTTTCCCTCTCGCCATGGCCGCCGTAACTCTGTGA